>CBAAAS010000008.1:0-17613 GCA_964658855.1 uncultured Mycobacterium sp. | reverse complement strand
GCCGTTATGTCCGTTTTGTCCGTCGTTCGGCAGATAGACGATGTGCGGCGTGTATCCGGGCGCGGGCGGGACGCCCGGCGGTACTCCGTACGCGCCGGCCGGAGCCATCGGGGTCGGTGAGTAGCCGGCTCCCGGCGAACGCGTCAGCACCTTGAGGCGTGGCCCGTACCTGGAGGCAACAGCGCCGCCCACGCCGGCGGCGGCGGCTATACCTGCGGCCTGGCCTGCGCCGCTCGGCAGGAATGGGATGCCCATCGGCAGCCCGCCTTCGGCAGAACCGATGCCGGGTAGCGCCGATCCCAGCGGCATGCTGGCGAGCCACGTGGGCGTCGCCGCCGTGCCCCAACTCGGCGGCACCGACAAGACACCGACCGAGGAAGCGGCACCCAGACCTGCGAAACCGCCACCGCCGCCGGCGAACCCGCCGACCGCACCGCCCATCGCGGCGGCTGCAGGGGCAGCCATAGCGGGCGCAGCGGCCGCAGCCGCCGCAGGCGTCATGGCCGTATTGACCATGCTGCTGATGGGGTTTTGGATCAGCGGCCCAATGGCATCGAGTCCGACGAACAGTGCAAAAAGGCCGGTGTAGTTCTCGATGTCGCCGATGATGGTCGACGAATCCAGCCCAGGAATGCCCGTGGTCGCCGCGGTACTCGACGTCGAGGAGAGGCTGTTCACGAAGTTCGTCAGCAAGCTCGACAACGATGTCGGCGCCGTCGTCGCGGCGGGCGATGCGAGGCTCTGCAGCGACGTGGGAACGTTGGTTACCAGCTGCGACAGCGCCGACTGCACTCCTGCGCCCGAGGACGTCCCGACGGCCTGCGCCGTCGCGGCGGTCTGGTTGGCCGCACCGGCCGGATTGGTGGTCGACGGTGGCGCCGTGAACGGTGTCACCCTGGAAGCGGCCGCCGAGTTTCCGGCGTAACCGTACATCGCGGCAGCGTCCTGGGCCCACATTTCGCCGTACTGAGCCTCAGTGGTGGAGATCGCCGGGGTGTTCTGCCCAAAGGTGTTGGTAGCGTTCAGCATCGCCAGCTGCAAGCGATTGGCGGCGATCGTCTCCGGCGGCACCATCGACGTTAACGCGGTCTGGTAAGCGCTTGCCGCGGCCCTGGCCTGGGTAGCGGTTTGTTCAGCTTCTGCGGCCGCGGAATTCAGCCACGCCACGTACGGCGTCACCGCCTCCTCCATGGCCGCCGACGACGGACCCTGCCAGGTACCGTCGGTCAGTTCCGAAGTCACCGTCCCGTAAGACATGGCAGTGGAACGTAATTCGGACGCCAGGCTGTCCCAGGCCGACGCCGACGTCAACATCGAGCCAGGCCCGGGGCCGGCGTACATCCGCGCGGAATTGATCTCCGGCGGTAAACCCCCGAAATCCATCACTGAACCGACGACCGCTCTACAGTGCCGCTGCCGCGTTGGCGGCCTCGGCGGTTGCGTACGAGCCGGCGCTGAGGCTCAGTGTGTTGACAAACATCTCGTGAATCGCCGCGGCTTGGGCGCTCACTGCCTGATACAGCTCGGCGTGCGCGGCGAACTGCGCAGCGGTCAGGGCCGAGACTTCATCGGCAGCCGCGGGAATGACTCCGGTGGTGGGTGCCGCCGCAGCGGCATTCCCTGCGGTCATGGCAGAGCCGATACCTTGCAAGGTGCCGGCCGCGGCCCCCAACAGCTCTGGCTGTGTGGTCACAAACGACATGTGCTCCTCCTTAAACGGAAGCTGGGGCCGCCCTTTGGGCTACTCCTCGTACCAGCGGCACCTAAATACCGTTGATCCAACGATTACCAATATTACATACTAAACGAAGGATTACAACCCGATCAGTGTATTTTCGGTCTATGAACTGTCTATGACGCATCCGCTGCGGGCGGCCCGTCCAGGCCCTGCCACCCGGCGACGGTTTCAAGGACCGGAGCGACGTCGGAGGCCAGCCAGCCGTCACGCTGCAGCCGATCATCATTCGAACGGCACACCGCTGCGCTGTGGTGAAGCCAGGCAAGCAGGATGGCAATGCGCTCGTCGATCCCATCCGCCGCGCCGGCACCGCCACCCGCCCGACTACCCATGGCTGCCAGCACATTCCGCTCGGAGGCGCACAGCCCGCCGCCGGTGAGTCGTTGGCTGACGACTTCGCCGAAATCAGCGGCCGCGTGCTGACAGCTCGCGGTCAAGATCATCAGGTAGATGTCGATCAGCGCCGGCCTGTCCTCCCGCGCCTTGTCCCATCCGACGATGCGATTCACCGGACCCCGCGGTCCCGCCAGCCGAACGCGGTCGGGGGTGTAGTCGCCGTGGGTCCAGCACACCGTCATGCGCCGGCCGACGATTGCGCGCGCCAGCATCCCTTCCAGCTGATCCAACTTCGGCACCAGTCCGGGATTCAGCCGGGCGCAGACCTCGGCCAGGCCCGACGCCGGCTCGACGACCCATTGCCGAACGGAAGAGAGGTTGTCCACGACAATCGACCTCGCCGTGGCACGGTGTAACGGCGCGATGGCATCGAGCGCCAGAGTGGTCAGCTCCTCGAAGCGGTCGGGGCCGCCGGCGAGCACCTCGGCCATACCTATTCCGGGTCGGTAGGACTCGACGCACACGGTCGCGTCGGGGCGTTCGTCGAAAGACAGAACCCGCGGCAGCAGTTCCCGCCAATCGTCGTCGAGTCCCGGTTGATTGGCAATTTCGGCGACCATCCTGCGTTGCGTCCGCAGTTCCGTGGCTCCCCGTAGGTCCCGGGCCACCTTCAAGACGGCGACCGCCGGTCCCCGCTCGACCCGCAACTGGCTGAGCCGAATCACGCGGCTGACGATCGCATTGTCGGCGGTCGGGGCGCCTGGTCGAGAGCGAGAGAGCAGGCCCACCAGATTCGTGCCGGAGTTCATACTGTTGGCCTCCCAGTTTTGTGCCCCACGTCGCTGAGCACGGTGAAGAGCCCATCCGCGGCGTGATCGACGGCGAACGAGTCTGCGTAATGCCGTGCCGCCGCTGCACCTTGCAACGTTGCGGTGAGCGGGTCGGAAAGCTCGTCGAACGCGGCGGTCAGCCCTGCGACGTCGTCGACCCCCACCGGGGGAAGGACCGGCGGTTGGTACTCGGGCAGACCACCGACCGTTGACACGATTGGCATCACGCCAAGATGCATCGACAGCATCTGCACGCCGCTTTGCGAGGCGCCGCGGTAGAGCGCAACCGAACCCTTCGCGGCGGCAATGATATTGACGACATCGGCATAGCGGTAGTTGCCCGGGCGCCAACGCACGTACGCCGGAAGAGTCCTGATGACAAGCGGCCCGCTGCCGATCAATACCAGCTCGTCCCCGCGCCAGCTGTCGCCGTCCACGTGGCGCTGCCAGGCGTCGAGCACGACGTCCATGTTCTTCTGCGAACCGAAATGCCCGGCCACGACGAAATCTCGCCGTTCTTCGGGGCCGACGAAAGGAGGAACCTTGGCCGGATCCAGGTCGCTGCAGAGCGGCAGCACACTCATGGGAGTGCCGGCAACATCGCGCCGGACAGCGACAGCGATGGCGGCGTAGTTGCTGTACGTCACGGTGGCCGCCGAGCGGGACCCCCAACGGTCGAATAAGGCGCGCAGGAGTGCCCGGCGCTGCCCTCGGCCCTCATCGCGCCGATCATCATGGACCAGCTGAACCCGCGGGATCCCTCTGACCAGTCCGGTCCACCGCGGATCACGAACCTGCTCGGTGATCACCACGTCAGGCCGGAAGTCACGGATGCGGCGCCGGGCCGCAAGCCAACTCGAGAGCGTCCGAAATTGCTGATCGAGCACCATCTCGTAGTCGCGTGCCGTGTCCGACTCTGGATGTCGGTCGGTGGTCACCAACAGCACGTCGACCCCCCGCGCACGCAGCGCTTCGGCCTGCACGCGCGCCAGCGGACGCATCAGCGGCGAAAGCCACACTGCCCGAACTACATCGGAACCTGCGAAATCGCGCGGGATACCGGCTGCGGTCTCCCGAGTTCGACGAGCGATCACGGTGATCCCACCCCGCCGCCGTTGAATGCGGGGGCGCTCAGGTGCGGCAGAGTCCGGTGAGACACCAGACGGCCGCCCCACTCGCCGATATAGCCGAGTTGATCAACCAGCTCGGATTCGAGATCCCCCGATAACGCCAAGACCACATCTGGCTTGTCCTGGCCGATCCGCTTGGGGTCGTGAATGGGGATTCGGGTACCTGGCGTGAAGCAGCCATGTCGGTACGGATCGCGGTCCACGATGTACTCCAGTAGGTCGCTGCGAATTCCGCAGTAATTGAGCAAGGTGGTTCCAGTGCCGAGGGCGCCGTAACCGACCACTCGCTCACCGTTGGCGCGGCATTGCAGCAGAAACCGTAATAGGTTCTGCCGCAACACTTCAGTGCGTGGCCGCAACTGCAGATAACCTTCCGCTCGCTGCAAACCCGCAGCTTTCTCCATACGCAGAACTTCGACGACCCGATCGGTGGGCGGAGCCGCAATTCGCGCCGGACGAGCCCAAATACGGAGGGAGCCACCGTGAGTTGGCAAGAGCTCTGCGTCGACGACGGCCAGTCCGGCGGTCGCCAGGGCCCGGGTGGCCGAGAGCAGCGTGTAGTACTGCGCGTGGTCATGATCAATCGTGTCGAATTGTGCGTTTTGCACCAGCTTCAGTGCATGGCTTACCTCGATGCTCAGCCAGCCGTCGTCTGCCAGTAGCGCGCGCAGGGATCGGGTGAGCCCCCGAAGGTCCGGCAAGCGCGAATAGACGTTGTTCGCCACGACGAGATCAGCCGGCCCGTATTCGCCTCGTATTTCGCGTGCCAGCGCCTCATCCAAAAAAGCCGTGGCCGTTGGGACACCGCGATCTCGAGCGATGAGGCCGGCATTCACTGACGGTTCGATTCCCAAGCAGGGTATCCCCGCCGCTGTGACATGGCGCAGTAGGTAACCGTCATTGCTGGCGACCTCGACCACGAAGGACTCGGCGGAAAGGCGCAGCCGCTTGACGGTGCTGCCGACATACGTCTTCGCATGCTCTGCCCAGGAGTCCGAAAACGACGAGAAATACGGTTGTTCGGCGTCTGCGCCACCCGACCAGACAAAGGCAGGAATCTGCAGCAGCAGGCAGTTCTCGCACATCCGCAGGTGCAGCGGGAACGTCGGTTCAGCCAAATCGAGTTCTCCAGGTGTGAGAAAGCTACCGCACGGCGGAGTCGCACCGAGGTCTAGAACACTGCGCATCCGGACCGAATCACACAGCCGACAATGCAACTGGGGCAACACGGTTGGGCTCGCTGCCGCATCGCGCGTCATGGCACACCGTGGGGATGAGGCCCGGACCGCGGCGGGGGCACACCGCGGCCCGGGCGTTTGGGGGAGGCCCAGTCCAATTCGCGAATCACGCGATCAGCTGCTGTCGAGGCAGCGAGGCCGTTACCGGCCGATTGACGGGGCCTGTCATCATGCTGGCCACTATGGGAAAAGTGTTGGCGGAAAATACTTCTGCCGCACCGGACAAAAGCTCACGCGTACCCGAGGTCATTCAATATGCCCCGTCGCTGGATACGACCGCTTTGAGGGTCTTCGCAATGAGCAGGAAATCGCTTGCCATCGACCAGTTGTCGACGTAGGAGAGATCAAGCCGCACAGATTCGTCCCATGGGAGGTCGGATCGGCCGTTGACCTGCCACAGTCCGGTGACGCCCGGCTTGACCAGCAGCCGGCGCTTGACGTCGCCGTTGTACTGCAGCACTTCCCGCGGTAGCGGTGGCCGCGGGCCGACCACGCTCATGTCCTGCCTGAGCACGTTGATGAATTGCGGCAACTCGTCGATGCTCAACCTACGGAGGATTCTGCCCACGGGTGTGATACGGGGATCTTCGCGAATTTTGAACAGCACTCCGCCGTCGCTCTCATTGAGCGCCAGCAACTGCTGGACCTGCAAGTCCGCGCCGTCGACCATGGTCCGGAATTTGAGCATGGTGAACGGCTTTCCATCCAAACCAATACGCTCGGACGGGTAGAAAACCGGGCCCTTACTCGAGAGCTTGATAGCGATAGCCGCTGCGATGAGCAGTGGCGATGTCCCGACAAGCGCCGCCAGCGCGAAGCAGAAGTCGAACCCGCGCTTCTGAAAGCTCTTGGCGCCCTGGTACTGCGGCTTTTCCACATGCAGAAGTGGGAAACCGGCGACGGGCCGCAACGCTAACCGACCCTCGGCCACGTCCATCACCCCGGGAGCCATCACCAGGTCGACGTCCATGGTCTCCAGCCGCCACATCAGCTGCCGAATTCCCTGTGCGCCAAAGCGTTCGGTTCCCGTCAGAGCGACAGTGTCCGCATTGTGATGCGCTATCGCCGCCAACGCATGCGTCTCATCACCGAGAATCGGAATTTCCTGACCCTTGATCACAAGAGTTTTGCCGCGCGACGGTCCGTAGCCCGGAATGCCGGCCCCGACCACCACGTAGCCATCACGCGGATCACGGGTCAACTCCTCGACCAGTTGAGAAACCCCCTTGCGATCCCCGATCGCCAACACCCTCGTCAGGCATTCACCGCGGGTCCGCTTGCCGGCGATGTAGTAGCGCCACAACAGGCGGCTTGCCAGCAAACCCATCGTCCCGATCGGCAGCGCCACCGCCAGGTAACCGCGAGCTAGAAATATCTTCGCCAAAAGGGTCGCCATCGCAATAATTCCGAATGTCCAGAACGATGCGCTGACGATGCGCCGATATTCTTCGATTCCCGCCCCGATGACGCGCACCGACCTGGAACGAAAACCTGCGATCAACGAAAGCCACAGCGCTGCAAACAGAATGGAGAACAGCGTCATCACCACGCCGGGGTAGCCCGACACGTGGGGCGAATCGCCGAAGCGGATGAGCTGGGCGAGCGCTACCGAGACGCACACGATCAATGCGTCGGTCACGCGCAGGCGGCGTGAGTACTGGTGCTGCCAACGACGCGCGTTGGCAGCCTTGACGATCTGCACCGGCCGCGCCAGGACAGGCGGTCCACTCTGTTGGCTGGGCATGTTCCTGGCAATTGAGATCGTCATACTGGCCTGATTTCTCGCTTGTGGGTCACATGGGTGTTTCCGGCCGCGGGCATCATGACGCCACTCTCGCGACCGATGCCAGCAGCGGCCAGCTCGCGTCTTTTTCGGAGATGACGCTTACCGCCAATGGCCAATCGATCGCGAATTCCGGGTCGTCCCAGCGGAATCCCTGCTCCTCTTCCGCGTCGTAGACACCGCTGACCTGATAGAGGACCTCGGTGTTGTCCGCGAGAGTCTGAAAACCATGCGCAACGAACGGCGGCAGGAACAGCGCGCGGCGGTTGTCGGCACTCAACTGGACCATCACGTGGGCGCCGTAGTTACTCGACTCCGGGCGAACGTCGACAGCCACCGCGACGATGGCGCCTCGCGTGCACCGGACCAACTTTGCCTCGACGTTCGGAGGGACCTGACGGTGGATACCGCGCATCGTCCCCCTGGCGTAGTTATAGGCAACGTCCATTCGTGCGACGCTGGAAAGCAAGCCATATTCGGCGAATTCGCCGGCGCAGAACAGGTGGGAGAAGAACCCGCGATCATCACGGTCCGGTTCGATGTCGACGATCGTGACTCCGCCAATGTCAGTGGGCGTGTACTTCACTCGAACTCTCCCTTCGGGATTGGGTCGCCATCTGCGCCGCATCATTTGCGGTTTCCGTCGAAACGTGTTGAGGGGAACTACAACTCAATCGTTGGTTAATTTCGCTGGCCAGCATTCGCCCTCCCCTGTTTCATTCGTCTGCTTGGAATCGAACTGCGCTAGTTCACCGAGTAATCGGGTCCGAAATCCGACACCGCGTTTTCCACGGCGAAAGCCTCGGCATAACGCGCTTTGCACTGCACCCCACGGACTCGCATCAACCCGACGAATGCCTCTTCGTCGAACCACAGTCGGCGAGACTGGGACGGATAACACTGGGTGAGCAGCCTCGCCTTCTCGTGCGCCGTCTCAGTGGGAATCGGCAGGTACAGCGAGGGATTGGGCAGATCCGAGTCCGGCGCCAGGATCTCGTAGCCGAGAACCAGGTGATCCCGAAACTCAGTCGGTATCAACTCGGCCAGAAAGCGATGGTCTTCGTCGCGGTCGCTGCTGGGCGGGCCGAAAACCATGTCCGGCTCGCAGTCGCGCCGAAATTCGGACAGAAGTCGTTTGACCTGCCTCCGGTGATCCTGGAGCTGGCCGCCGGGAAGGTCGGCAACCGTCAATCGCACGTCTGCCGAGGGACACAACGTGATGAAGGCGTTCTTCTCTTCGACCTCCCGGTCGGTACCGCCCCCGGTCAGCACCAATGCATGCACGACGAGATCCGGCTTGTCACTGCCGATTTCCATCAGCGTGGCTCCTACGCCGACCGCGACGTCGCCGCAGCTCGCACCTATGACGGCCACTGAGTTGAGGTCGAACGGTGTCAGCGCGAGCATGTTGAGTGCCCCGTCCAGCGATCGGACTCTCGGCCGGCCCCAGGCCGCGAAGCAGAGTCCGTTGAGGGAACGCGCACTACGCCTCCTGCGTTGGGGGCGACACTCTCGGCGCCCGCGTCAGTCAAACCGGTCATCACTGTTTGGATGAGTATACATACTTTTGTAATGAAGTTAAGCACTTTAAGGAACTGTTGGTATGACCTGGGCGTAAAGGGGCATCCGGAGTCGCGGTTCGGAGTTGCGTCAGCCGGCGTATACCGGGCGCTGAACCATGGGAGGACGGAAGTTGTAGCGGGCAGCCAGCGGAGAGCGGGCGGCGCCCTGCTCCGATGTTTGCGCCAGCGGGGAGCCGAGCGGGGCGGCCGGGCTACCCGACGTCGGCGCCAGTGCCGGCGGAACCGGCATCCCGCCGCCGGCCGGCAGCGCCGAGGCGACTCCGCCGAAAGCGGGGGCCGCCGAGGTCCAGCCCTGGGGCACGGACATGGCGCCGAGCGAAGCCGCCCGGCCCGAGACCGCGGATACCGCAGCCCCCGGCGAACCCACGGCACTCGTGCCGATGTTCAGCGACGACTTGAACATCGGCAATCCGCTACCGAAGCTGGCCGGCACCGATCCAAGCGATTTCATCACCGACCCCGAAGAGCCCAGCATCGTGACACCCGACGTCAGCATCGATACCGAAGAGGTGGCGCCCGAGGTCAGACCCTGCACAGACGCCAACGCTGTGCTCGACGACGAGGTCGAGGCCATCACCGATGACAGTGGCGTAGTCGAACTCGAAGACGACACTGCAGACGCTGACGTCAGCGTCTGCAGTGCACTCGGCCCCGACGTGGCGCTGACCGAGGTGCCCAGGCCGGCAGCTCCAGATGAGGTGGCGGTCGCCTTCGGAGGGGTGAACGGCGCCAGAGCCGAAGCGGCCGACGACGCGCCGGCGTAGCCGTACATCGCGGCGGCATCCTGTGCCCACATCTCGACGTAAAGAGCCTCGGTGGCCATGATCGCCGGGGTGTTCTGGCCGAGAAAGTTGGTCGCGATCAGCGCCATCAGCAGGGCGCGGTTAGCCGCGATCTCCGCCGGTGGCACGGTCATCATGAATGCGGCCTCGTAGGCGGCCACGGCCGCCTTGGCCTGGGCGGCGGCGTCTTGGGCCTGTACGGCAGTGGCACTGATCCATGACACGTAAGTGGTGGCTGCTGAGGCCATCGACAGCGAAGACGGACCAAGCCACGACGACGTCAAATCGGTGATCGCAGACCCGTAGGCCGCCGCCGACAGATACAAGTCGTCGGCCAACGCGTCCCAGGCCGCGGAGGCGGCCAGCATCGGCCCTGCGCCTGGACCCGCGTACATCAGGCCCGAGTTGATTTCTGGTGGCAGTGCCTCGAACCCGACCATCTACGAGCCGCCGCTTATCGTAACGACGGCCTCGCTGATGGTGATCGGGGCGCCCGCGTCTGCAAAGTCCGGCCTCACACGCACGCCGCGCTCCTCGCACGCGTTCAGACCGGACGTTCGCATGCTGGATAGTTTACATACTTTTTGAATCATGTACAGCTTGGAACAAACCGAAAGTCTTGCTACAGTCCGTTCGGCTGCATCGGCTCAGGGGTGGCTTTCGAGCCGCGTCGATCGCTACGACATATTGCAATTGGACTAAGCTTGACCAACGACGCCTCGAAACCATGGGGCCTCTTGGAAAAGCTTCGCGGCGGAGCATTCTTTAGGTGGCCCAACTATGACCGAAACAACCGACACTCGAGCCGATTCCACGCGCCAGCAAATCCTGCGCGCCGCCGCACGCCAGTTCGCCCGGCTCCCCTACCATCAGGTCGGCCTGGACGACGTGCTCGCAGAAGCCGAATTGACCAAGGGCGCAATGTATTTCCACTTCCGCTCGAAGCACGCGCTGGCGCTGGCGATCATCGAGGATCAGATCACGCGATCCGACGCGGCGATCACCGATCTGCTGGCACGCAAGCTGTCGGGCCTGGAGACGCTGATCGACTTCTCCTATCAGCTTGCGGTGCGCGACATCAGCGAGGACATCTCGCGGGCAGCCCTGCATCTGGTCGAGTCCATCGGCCGGGTCGAGGGTCTGCAGACAAAGTTGCATCAGCACTGGATCGACAACCTCACGGTTGCCGTGCAGCGCGGCATCGGCGAGGGCGACGTCGTGGAGCACTGCGACGCGCACGATGTGGGACGCCTGGTCGCGTCGTCGTACATGGGTTTGCGTCAAACCGCTGCACTCGACGATCCCGGGGTCTTTCTCACCGACCTCGAGAAGATGTGGGCGCTGATGCTGCCCGGCTTCGTGCGTCCGGACCGGGTCGACTACTTTCGCCAGTTCATCAAGAGACGGACGAAGATCGCGATCGGAAGCACGTCTGCGCTGGCAGGCTCGAATTGATCGGGTCCTCCATTGCTGGCCTGCTACGATTTCGCGCCGGGTCAGTTCACATCCGATGGTCCGGAATTTGAGACCGGAACTCCGGAGGTATTAGCCGATGGCCCGCCAAGTTCGATCGGAAGCGACACGGCGAAAGATCCTCGACGCCGCGGTTGACGTCTTCACCGAGGTCGGGTTTGCGGCTGCCGATCGCGGCGCGATCATCGAGCGCACCGGAATGACCAAGGGAGCCTTCTACCACCACTTCGATTCAATGGAGTCGCTCGCGACGGCCATCATCGAAGATGGCTCGAACCTGGTGGTATCGGAGTTGAGCGCGATGTCCGACTCGTTCTCGCCGGCTCTGGAGAACATCCTGCACGGCACCTTCGTGACCGCTGATCTGTTCGCCACCAACAAAGTCGTTCGTACCGCCGAGCAGTTGACCCTGGCGTTCGGCAAGTTCAACGACAACGTCGGTAAGGCGTACACCGC
The DNA here is from genome assembly GCA_964658855.1 of uncultured Mycobacterium sp. GTDB lineage: Bacteria > Actinomycetota > Actinomycetes > Mycobacteriales > Mycobacteriaceae > Mycobacterium. The sequence goes on along the minus strand of CBAAAS010000008.1, from coordinate 6,264 downwards.
CTACGGCGCCTGGATCGAGGCGATGACGGCGGAGGCGCGGCGGGCGATCGCCGAGGGCGACATCCGCGAAGAGCTCGACCCTCTGGTGGTCAGCGAATCGATCATCGGCGCGACCTTCGGCGCCCGGATGATGGGCCGCACCGGCGACGGCAACGATCTGGTCCGCCGGCTGACCCAGATGTGGGAGTTACTGTTCCCCGCGATCGTCACCGAGACGTCGCTGGGCTATTACCGGGAATTTCTGGCGCGCGAGGCGCTACGCCACGTGGAACCTGACGACGCCTCGTCCTAGGTCAGTGTTCGTTCGCCCAGAGTTCTTCGGTGAGGTCCTGGAAGGTGGCGAGAGCGATCTCGTCGTCGGCGCGCCGCAGCGCTGACCTGCTCATCAGCGCTCGCACGGTCGAACCGTCCTTATGCGCGAGTTCGACGACCATGTTCGCCAGACCGTCGACAAGCGAGAGCACCGATTCCGTCTCGAGCGCGCCATAGAAGATGTCGTAGAACTTCAGCGCCACGACCTCCTCGGCGTCGCGACCCAGAATGTCGGCGAACGCCGTGTTCGCGAAAACGATGGTGCCGTCCTGCAGCACCGCCAGAGTGGGGACCGGGATCCGCTCCAGGAGCACCAGCGCGGGCAGCTGCTTGAGCGCCTCGATCGGCGTTGGGCTGGCCTGCGCACTTCGTCGACGGTCCACCGGTTGATTATTGTCCATCGCGGCGTTCATCGGCGAATTTGGCGTCGGCGGTCTGTTTTGCCGGAGGCGTGCGGATAATGACACGCTGAACGCATGGCATACGGCGAGGAGGTCATATGACGACGAACGGCGAATCAGCGGTCCTCGTCCTGGCAGCCGGTGCCGGAACCCGGATGCGGTCTGACATCCCCAAGGTGCTGCACACCCTGGCCGGCCGCAGCATGCTGGCGCACTCACTGCACGCGATCGCCAAGATGGCACCGCAGCACCTGGTGGTGGTGCTGGGCCGCGATCACCAGCGCATCGAACAGGCCCTCCGCGAACTGGCCGAGACGCTCGGTCGGCCGATCGATACGGCGACGCAGGAACAGCAGCTCGGCACCGGAGATGCGGTGCTGTGCGGCCTGGCGGCGCTGCCCGACGACTTCCACGGCGTCGTCGTCGTCACCGCCGGCGACGTCCCGCTACTCGACGCCGACACACTGGCCGACCTGGTCGCCGCGCACAACTCCCGGGGCGCTGCTGTCACCGTGCTGACCACCACGCTGGACGACCCGACCGGTTACGGCCGCACGCTGCGCACGCAGGACCACGAGGTGATCGCGATCGTGGAACAGGCCGATGCGACGCCGTCGCAGCAGGAGATCCGCGAGGTCAACGCCGGTGTGTACGCCTTCGACATCGCTGCGCTGCGCTCGGCGCTGAGCCGGCTGTCGGCCGACAATGCGCAGCGGGAGCTGTACCTGACCGACGTCATCGCGATCGTCCGGCAGGACGGGCAGGTGGTGCAGGCCCGGCACGTCGACGACAGCTCGTTGGTGGCCGGGGTCAACAACCGGGTGCAGCTGGCCGAACTGGCCGCCGAACTCAACCGCCGCATCGTGTCCGCCCACCAGCTGGCCGGTGTCACCGTCGTCGATCCGGCGACCACCTGGATCGACGTCGACGTGAGCATCGGCCGCGACACCGTCATCCAGCCCGGAACCCAGCTGCTCGGCAGCTCGCGCGTCGGTGCGCGCTGCATCATCGGCCCGGACACCACGCTGACCGACGTCTCGGTCGGTGACGGCGCGTCGGTGGTCCGCACTCACGGCAGCGAGGCCGCGATCGGTGACGGCGCCACGGTCGGCCCGTTCACCTATCTGCGGCCCGGCTCGGTCCTGGGCGCTGACGGCAAATTGGGCGCTTTCGTCGAGACCAAGAACTCCACGATCGGGGCCGGCACCAAGGTGCCGCACCTCACCTACGTCGGTGACGCCGACATCGGCGAACACAGCAACATCGGCGCCTCCAGCGTCTTCGTCAACTACGACGGCACGTCCAAGCAGCGCACGACGGTCGGCTCGCACGTCCGCACCGGCTCCGACACCATGTTCGTCGCGCCGGTCACCGTCGGGGACGGCGCCTACACCGGTGCCGGCACGGTGGTGCGCGAGGACGTTCCGCCCGGCGCGCTGGCGGTCTCCGGCGGCCAGCAACGCAACATCGAGGGCTGGGTCGAGCGCAGACGGCCCGGTAGCGCCGCCGCGCAGGCCGCAGAGCAAGCGCGCGCCGCCGACGATGCGGAGAACACATGACGCAAACGTCGCAGCGAACCAGCGATTCGCTACCTACTATTTCGAAAAGCGTATTTCCTAAAGCCAGCCATCCGACCCGAACCAGCGAGGGCAGCCCGTGAGCTACGACTGGACCGATAACCGCAAGAATCTGATGCTCTTCTCGGGTCGCGCACACCCCGAGCTGGCCGAGCAGGTGGCCAAGGAGCTCGACGCCCATGTCACCGCGCAAACCGCGCGGGAATTCGCCAACGGCGAGATCTTCATCCGCTTCGACGAGTCGGTCCGCGGGTGTGACGCCTTCGTGCTGCAGTCGGCCCCCGCGCCGGTGAACGACTGGCTGATGGAAGCGCTGATCATGATCGACGCGCTCAAACGGGGCAGCGCCAAGCGGATCACCGCGGTTTTGCCGTTCTACCCGTACGCGCGGCAGGACAAGAAACACCGTGGCCGCGAACCGATTTCGGCCCGACTGGTCGCCGATCTACTCAAGACCGCCGGTGCCGACCGGATTGTGACCGTTGATCTGCACACCGATCAGATCCAGGGTTTCTTCGACGGGCCCGTCGACCACATGCGGGGGCAGAACCTGCTGACCGGCTACATCGGGGACAACTACGCGGGAGGCAACATGGTGGTGGTCTCCCCCGACTCCGGGCGGGTCCGGATCGCCGAGAAATGGGCCGACGCGCTGGGCGGCGTGCCGCTGGCCTTCATCCACAAGACCCGGGACCCGCGGGTGCCCAACCAGGTGGTGTCCAACCGCGTGGTGGGCGAGGTGGCCGGGAAGACCTGCGTGCTGATCGACGACATGATCGACACCGGTGGCACCATCGCCGGCGCGGTGAAGCTGCTGCACGACGACGGCGCCAAGGATGTGGTCATCGCGGCCACCCACGGGGTGTTGTCCGACCCCGCCGCCGAGCGGCTGGCGGCGTGCGGAGCCCGCGAAGTCATCGTCACCAACACGCTGCCGATCGGTGAGGAGAAGCGATTTCCGCAACTCACCGTGTTGTCCATCGCTCCGCTGCTGGCCAGCACCATCCGCGCGGTATTCGAAAACGGTTCAGTCACAGGGCTGTTCGACGGGGACGCCTAGATGGCGAGTAGCACCGTCATCTACCACAACCCCCGGTGCGGCACATCACGGAAGACCCTGGAGCTGTTGCGGGACAACGGTATCGAGCCCGAGGTGGTGGAATATCTCAAGACACCGCCGTCGCGTGCCGAGCTGTCAAAGATGATCGGCGCCGCCGGGATCGACGTGCGGGCCGCGGTGCGCAAGCGCGAGTCGCTCTACGCAGAGCTCGATCTGGCCGATGCGAGTGACGATCAACTGCTCGATGCGATGGCCGAACATCCGATCCTGATCGAGCGGCCGTTTGTCGTCACACCGAAAGGCACCCGGCTGGCCCGCCCGGTCGACACCGTCCGCGAGGTCCTGTGAGGCCATCGTCACGATGCGCCGTCGTATTGGCGGCGTGTGCGGTGGCAGCGGCCGGATGCGGTCCGAAAACCCCTGACTATCAGTCGATTTGGTCGACCACCCCGACGACCACCAGTGCGGCGCCGACCGAGCAGCCGATCCCGTTCTCGCAGTATCTGCAAAGCAACGGGGTCTCCGGTTCACCGGTCGACCCCGGCACGTTGACCGACCTGACCGTGTCCATTCCGACGCCGCCGGGCTGGCAGCGGATCAACCGGCCGAACATCCCGACCACCACCGAGTTGATCGCCGGCGCTGACGCCTTCCCCAACGCCATGCTCGTCGTGTTCAAGCTGGGCGGCGCCGATTTCAATGCCGCCGAACTGGTCAAGCACGGCAACGACGATGCCCGGCTCGCGCAGAACTTCAAACAGCTCGAGTCGTCCAACGCCGAATTCCACGGCTTCCCGTCGTCGATGATCGAGGGCAGTTACAACCTCGGCGACCAGCGGCTGCACACCATCAATCGGATCGTGATCGCGCACGGCCCCGGCGAAGACGCCGACCAGTACCTCATTCAGCTCGCGGTCACCAGCCTGGCCGACAAGGCCATCGCCGACGCGGTGGACATCGAGAAAATCATCCACGGATTCACCGTCGCCGCGAAGTAACGCCACCGCACTACTGTGTTTTCCATGACCTCGTGGACCGCCGCAGACTTACCCTCATTCGCCGGACGCACAGCCATCGTGACCGGAGCCAACAGCGGGCTCGGCGCGGTGACCGCTCGCGAGCTGGCCCGGGTCGGCGCAAAGGTGATCCTGGCCGTGCGTAACCCCGACCGGGGTGCAGCCGCCGCCCGGGAGATGACTGGCGACGTCGAGGTGCGCCAGCTCGACCTGCAGAACCTGGCCTCGGTGCGACAGTTCGCCGACGGAGTCGACGGCGTCGACATCCTGGTCAACAACGCCGGCATCATGGCGACCCCGCATGCCGTCACTTCGGACGGGTTCGAAAGCCAGATCGGCACCAACCACCTCGGCCACTTCGCGCTGACCAACTTGCTGCTGCCCAAGGTCACCGACCGGGTGGTCACGGTGTCGTCGTTGATGCACTACATGGGCTACGTCAGCCTGCGGGACCTGAATTGGACATCGCGGCCCTACTCGCCATGGGTGGCCTACGGCCAGTCCAAGCTCGCCAACCTGCAGTTCACCAGCGAGCTGCAACGACGCCTGCAGGCGGCCGGCTCGAAGCTGCGGGCGGTGGCCGCCCACCCCGGCTACTCGCACACCAACCTGCAGGGGCATTCCGGCCGCAAGCTCGACAATGCGCTGTTGTCCATCGGCAACCGGTTGGCCACCGACGCCGACTTCGGCGCCCGGCAGACGCTGTTCGCCATATCTCAGGACGTCGCCGGTAACAGCTTCGTCGGCCCGGCGTTCGGCGTGTTCGGCCGCACCAAGCCGGTCGGCCGCAGCCCGCTGGCCAAACGCGACACCACCGCCGCTGCGCTGTGGGAGCTTTCCGAGCGGCTGACGGACACCAAATTTCCGCTCTGAGGTGCTGATGCGTTAGCCTGACCAGGCGTCACGGCGAGGGTGGCTTGTGCAAGCCACCGTTATCGACGGGGACCGACTCACAGTCGCGATCCTGGCCGTGCCCCGGAAATTCACACAGGAGCGACATCATGGCTAGAGCTGCGAACAAACTTCCCGCGTCGGTTCGGACCGAGACCGGCAAAGGCGCGTCCCGACGGGCGCGTCGCGAAGGCAGAATCCCCGCCGTTCTCTACGGCCACGGCTCCGAGCCGCAACACCTCGAGCTGCCCGGGCGCGACTTCGCCGCGGTGCTGCGTCATGCCGGCACCAACGCAGTGCTCACCCTCGACATCGAGGGCACTGAGCAGCTGGCCCTGACCAAGGCGCTCGAAATTCACCCGATCCGGCGCAGTATCACCCACGCCGACCTGCTCGTCGTCCGCCGTGGCGAGAAGGTGACCGTCGAAGTCAGCGTCGAGATCGAGGGCGACGCGGTCCCCGGCACCCTGGTCACCCAGGAGACCAACACCATCCTGATCGAGGCCGACGCGTTGTCGATCCCGCAGTCGCTGACCGTGTCGGTCGAAGGCGCCCAGCCAGGCACCCAGTTCACCGCCGGCCAGATCACGCTGCCGCCGGGCGTCAACCTGATCGCCGACCCGGACAGCCTGGTCGTCAACGTGGTGGTCGCACCGACCGAAGAGGACCTCGAAAGTGAGGGCGCCGGCGACGCGGTCGAGGGCGAACAGCCCGCCGACGAGGCCACCGAGGGCGACGGCGAGGACTCCGAATCCGAGTCCGACTCCGAATAAGCCGTGGCCGGACCACAACTGGTGGTGGGTCTGGGCAATCCCGGACCGAACTATGCGCAGACGCGGCACAACCTGGGGTTCATGGTTGTCGACCGGCTCGCAGCCCGGTTGGGCTCGAATTTCAAGGTGCACAAGCGTTCTGGCGCAGAAATAGCCACCGGGCGGCTCGGCGGACGTTCGGTCGTGCTGGCCAAGCCGCGCTGCTACATGAACGAGTCCGGCCGCCAGGTGGGG
>CBAAAS010000007.1:0-18304 GCA_964658855.1 uncultured Mycobacterium sp. | reverse complement strand
GACCTTCTGAGCAAGCGCGGTTCCGACATATCGCGACGCGACGACCGGATCCTGAACCGGCGGATCAAGCAGGAAGCGCGACGTCTGGCAAATCTGCCCTCCGCCAACGTCGTTACCGGCCGCTACGTCGAACAGCGCATCGTCACAGGGAGCTGATCCACCCAGGGCATCACTGCCCGAGGGCGAACTCATGGTCCGTACCGTAAGCGCATGGATGTGCGCCGCGAGGTCGTCAATCGCCGTCAGCTGTTCAAAATAGCGAGTAGCGCCGCGCTGGTGTCGGTGGTCGGCGCGTGCTCGAGCGCTGCGGACCCATCCACCCGCGCCCGCCTGACCAGCGCCGAGTCGGCATTGCTGCTCTGCCGCGAAGCATGGGGTGCGCGACCCGCCCGCCCCGGTGGCAAGCGGCACACCATCACCCGGATGACGCTGCACCACGAGGCAGTGGTGCTCGGCGATAACCGGAATGCGCCGGGACGCCTGCGCAAGGATCAGCTGTACCACCAGGACCAAAAGGGATGGATAGACATCGCGTACCACGTCGCCGTGGACCGCAATGGCAACCTTTACGAGTTGCGGAGCACCGATCTCGCCGGCGACACCGCAACCGATTACGACACCACCGGCCATTTCCTGGTGCTCTGCGAAGGAGACTTCGATCAGGAAGCTGTGTCAGAGGCTCAACTTCACGGGACCGCGTTGGCATTCGCCTGGGCAGCCCAGAACTTCCACGTCAAGAGCGATACGTTGGCCGGCCACCGCGACTTCGCCCAGACGTCGTGCCCCGGAGCGAATCTTTACGCGCACCTGTCGTCCGGCGACCTCAGGCGCCGCATCGACACCCTGATCGCGGGCGGTGGAGTGAATCTCGAGCGGTTCTGCGGACCCGACGCGGGCGCACGGGTAACGGCTATAGAAGCCGGCAACTAAGCGGCGATCAGCGGGTCGATCTTCGCGACTTCGTATTGGGTTCGCATGCCAGACCATCACCGTCGAGGTCGAGCTCGGGCCGATAAGCCGGATCGGTGGACGGGATGCTGGAACGCCCGTCGGCGCGGGCTTGACTGCAGTCTTCGTACGGCGGGTCCGCCACGGCCGGCGATGCGTGACCGGTCCCAACGCTGAGGCATAGCGCTGCGACGGCGAAAACGGCCGGCAATCGCATACCGTCCCTGCGCCGAGGCGCCAATGACCATGCCACCTTGGCAGTCTAGGCAATACCCGCAATGCACGCGCGGATTTGTGCGCCTCCGCCGCACCGTGGATTACCAGGGAAAACCCTGTATCGCGTCACCGACCCTGGCCCATAGCGTCGGTAGGCAGAGCCACGTCGGCTCGTTCACGGAGTCTCGGAGGAGATCGAAATGATCGGTGCGAATCGTTTATTGGCCTCGGCGGTCGTGGTCGCCGGTGCCGCAGTCGTTCTGTCGTGTCCGGCATCGGCCGCACCACCACCCGACGGAAAATACCTCGGTACCGTGACCGAGAGCAGTGATCCCGGCAAGGCCAGCGTCGGCAACACGGCGGCCATGTTCTTATCGTCCTGTGGTGAGGGCTGCATTCACATGCTGGGGAAGGGCTGGACTGCTGACACCCACGCGCAAGGCCCTGTTTGGAGTGGGACGACCTCGGGTGGCGACAACGTCTGGTTTGACGAGAACACCCTCGCCGGAGGTATGGACTGGACCGACGGCACCCACCTCAAGACCCAGATGCGCCGGGCGTGATCATGAAGCCGATCCTCGCCACCGCAACCGCAGCGATCGCCGTCGCGGCGGGCATCGCCGTCGGGCCGACCGGTCTGGCCGCAGCCGATCCTGATTTGAATGGCACCTACAACCTCACCGTTGATCTGTCTCAGGCCACCGCTTTGAAGAATCCTGAAATTAAGACCAGTACGTGGGCGATCACCCCTTGCGGGGCGGGCTGCGCGCACGTGACCCTTTCGGGCGTCAACGCCCCGGCGGGCATCAGCAATGGTGGGGATCTGCATCTGGTGAACGGCCGATGGGAAATGACCCAGGAGAACACCCTCATGCATTGCGGCGCGGGCCCCGACGTCACGATTGTCACCTCGCTTGATGCCGCGACGCTCCAGGGAACGCAGGACAGCACCAACCATTGTGCTGGCATGTCTTACGGCGGTCCGGCGACGCTGACTCGCTCGTAGCCTCGACAAGTTCACGACATAACCGGCCGCGGGAAAGCAGTCGGACGGATAGTGTCGTGTTGTCGTCGTGGACGGGCTGATGGAGGCGCGATGAGCTATCGGAAAATCGTCGTCGGAACGGACGGCTCGGAGTCGTCGCTCAAGGCGGTCGACCGCGCTGCAGCGATCGCGGCGCAGGAATCGGCGAAGCTGATCATCGCGAGCGCGCACCTCGACACCTCAGAAAAAGGCGGCTGGTCAAGACCCCCCTCACCCGATCGCCTCAGTGACGGTAGGGCCGCCGACAGCCTCGGAGGCGAGGGCTACCGGATGCATGGGAGCGCCCCGGTGTACGCGATCCTTCAGGATGCCCGCGTCCGAGCGAAAGCCGCCGGCGCCCATGACATCGAAGAGCAGGCCATTGTCGGCGCGGCCGTCACGGCCCTACTGCATCTGGCCGACGAGGTGAATGCGGATCTGCTCGTCGTCGGCAACCTGGGGTTGGGCACGGTCGCGGGACGCCTATTGGGATCCGTTCCCGACACCGTCGCCCGCAAGGCCAAAGTCGACATCCTCATCGTCCACACCGTCGGATAGGTGCATCACAACTCGGCAGGTGAGCCGAGGGCCGTCGGGATGGACAGCGCCACAATGAGTTCGAGGACCGCCTGGGGATCGTTCAGGCGTTCACCGTAGAGCTCACGCAGTTGGGTCATCCGATATCGCACGGTTTGAGCGTGCACGAACAGATCGGCGGCCACCGCGTCGCGCTGGCCCTGGTGCAGTAGCCACGACCGCAGTGTTTCCGCGAGTCTTTCGGCTGTGTTGGGGCGTAACTGATCCAGCGGTGCGAGCACCTGGCGACGGAGATCGTCAGCGGCGTCGCGGTCAGCGCCGAGCACCAGTGCGACGAGATGGGCGTCGGTATCGACCAGGTCGTCGCCATCGAGATTAATTGTGCGCGCTTGCAAGACACGAGTATAGGACGATTGGACTTGCGTCCAGGCGCGCGCAGGGCCGACCACAGCACGTCGATCGCGAAGTTCCCGCAGTAGCCGAGAACGGTTGGGACCATGCATATCTGGAACGAGCAGCACAACAACAGATTCGGCGGAATCGATGCCGGGCAGGTCGCCATTGAGCTGCAATGTGGACTGCCCGAATCGGGACGCCATCCCCTGCGCCTGGGCCGACGGAAGTAGCACCGCGGTAAGAGTGTCCGGTGGTCGCCACTCGGCGCGCTCGGCACTTGCCCGCAGTATCTCGGTCGGCACCCCAGTCAGAAGGTCCTGGGCGAGACGGTCAAGATGATGCCGCCGCTCGCGATCCGCGGATGCCAATTCATCGGTGTGCCCGGAAACGCTTGCGGCGGAGAGCTCATCGATGAACTCGAACACCAATTCGGCGAACCGGGCGACCATGAGCGGTGGCAGCCCCCGGTCGACAACTGTTTCCGACAGCTCACGCCAAGACACCCGCGCGCCGACGCGATAAGCGGATAGCAGCGCGTCGATGGAACGCCCCTGACGCGCTTCACCCCGGCCGAGTTCGTAGGCGCCTTCGAGCGCGGGCGACAACGTCGGGCTCGGATCGGCGTCGTGCGGACGGGCCGCCAATTGGAGGAAGGCGCTCAGGGCCATCTGCACGGCGCCTTCGATCCGCTGGCCCATCCGCCCGCTGAAGGCATCTGCGTAACTGGGTACCTCAACGGTGACGGCGGCCACAACGTGTTCGGCGACGGCGGGCAACACCGCCCGCAGAGCGGCAACGACCAGGTCATTCAGCACCAGTCCGGCGACTTGTCGATCGTCGACTTCGATGGTTCCGTCCATTGAATCTATTCTTTCCGAACAAATTTACGGCGGTATTTCACACTGACTGGTCAAGAGTTTATACCTCCAAGCGAGGGATCGTGGTCTCATGACAACAACAGCTCCCAGACTTACGCCGATGGGCATGCTGCGCGAGCGGTTCCTCCAGCTCGCCGAGCGGATCACCACGCCGCTCGTGCCCGCCGACTACCTCGACATTGTTGATCCGCTGCGTTCGGGTGCCGACCTGCGCGGCCGGATCGTCGAAATCCAGCCCGAGACTCGCGACGCCGTCAGCCTGGTCATCAAGCCCGGCGGCGACTGGCGCGTGCACACGCCCGGGCAGTACATCCGCATCGGTGTCGACGTCGACGGTGTGCGCCAGTGGCGCGCCTACTCGTTGACCTCCGATACCAAAAGGGCCGACGGCTGCATCGCGATCACGGTGAAGGCGATCCCCGGCGGCAAGGTCTCCAACTACCTGGTGCGAGACGTCGCTGTCGGCACTGTCGTTCAACTTGACCATGCCGCAGGGGAATTCACCCTTCCGGACGTCGCCCCATCCAAGATCTTGTTCCTGACCGCGGGCAGCGGCATCACCCCGGTGATGGGCATGCTGCGCAACCTGGCCGAGCAGATCGACGACGTCGTGGTCGTACACAGCGCCCCCACATCCGACGACATGATCTTCGCCGGCGAACTACGGGCGCTGGCCGACCAGGGACGAATTCGCTTGATCGAGAAGCACACTGACGCCGACGGCATGCTCACCACTGCCGAACTCAGCAATCTGGTCAGCGACCTGCCCGAGCGTGAGACGTGGGCGTGCGGACCCACAGGCATGCTCGACGCACTCGAGCAGCACTGGAATGACGCAGGTATGCCCGGGCGTCTGCACACCGAGCGTTTCCGGCCCACGGTGGTCACCGCCGGCGAAGGCGGGACAGTCACCTTCAGCAAGTCCGCGACCGTCCTCGACACCCCAGGCGACCAGACACTGCTCGACGCCGGCGAAGCGGCCGGCGTCCTCATGCCGTCGGGATGCCGGATGGGTATCTGCTTCGGCTGTGTCGCACCGCTGCGCCAGGGAGCCGTGCGCGACCTGCGCAACGGCGACATCACCACCGGCGCACCCGGTGACGGCGTCCTGATCCAAACCTGCGTGTCCGCCGCTGCGGGCACCTGCGACATCGAACTCTAAGGAGAAGTCCAATGACCACTCTGCAACGCCAAGAACAGAACCCGATCGCCCACCTCAGCGACGACGACATCGAGAATCTCGGCCGCGAACTCGACGCCATCCGTCAGCAGGTCCTCGACAGTCGTGGCGAGCGCGACGCTGACTACATCCGCAACGTCATCGACTTTCAGCGCAAGCTCGAACTGGCCAGCCGCGCCGTGCTCCTGTTCTCGCTGTTTCCGCCGGCCTGGTTGGCGGGAACGGCCGGAATGTCGGTCGCGAAGATCGTGGAGAACATGGAGATCGGCCACAACGTGATGCATGGCCAGTGGGACTGGATGCGCGACAACAAGATTCACTCGACCACCTGGGAGTGGGACAACGCCTCCCCCTCCGACATGTGGAAGCACTCACACAACGCGATCCACCACACCTACACCAACGTCGTCGGCAAGGACGATGACCTCGGCTACGGCATCATGCGGGTCGACGAAGACCAGCGGTGGATGCCCTTCTACCTCGCCCAACCGTTGTGGAATCTCATCAACGCCTGCTTCTTCCAGTACGGAATCGCGGCCTACGACCTCAAGATCGGCAAATTCCTCAAGGGCAAGACGGACAACGAGGTATTCCGCCGGCAGAGCAAAGATGTGCTCGCCAAGATCCGTCGGCAGGTGACCAAGGATTACGTTCTGCACCCTCTGCTGTCGGGACCCTCAGCGCTCACCACGCTGACCGCGAACCTGACCGCCAATCTGGTCCGCAACGTGTGGACGCACTCGGTCATCATGTGCGGGCACTTCCCCGAGGGCGTCCAGACCTACGAGAAGAAATCGATCGACGGCGAGACCCGAGGCGAGTGGTACCTGCGGCAGATGCTCGGCTCGGCGAACATCAGCGGAAACCGGTTGCTGCACTTCATGACCGGTAATCTGTCCTTCCAGATCGAACACCACCTGTTCCCGGACCTGCCGAGCAATCGCTACCAGGAGATCGCGCCGAAGGTGCAAGACCTGTTCGAGCGCTACGGCCTGACCTACGTCAGTGGACCGATGGTCAAGCAGGTGGCCTCAGCGTGGAAGAAGGTGTTCCGGCTTTCCCTTCCCAACGATGTGCTGCGCAAGACGGCGGCGGCGGTCAGCCCGACAAACGTCATTCAGCTTGTCTTCCGCTCAGAATCGGCCGAAGTCGACACCAACGCCGCGTAACCTGAGTCGCCTCGATGCGATGATGGACGTCGATCGGTCCATTCACCTCAGGGAGCACCAAGTGACCGCTGAATCGTTTCGTCATTCGACAATTCGACTTGCGCACGGGTCTGGCGCAATCCCTGCTGTGGGCTTCGGCACGCTCATTCCGGACCTCGGCGTCACCAAGCAAGCCACCAGAGCCGCTCTGGAGGTTGGTTACCGACATCTCGACTGCGCAGAACGCTATCGGAACGAGGAGGCGGTCGGCGACGCGCTGCGCGAAGCCTTCGAGGCGGGAACCCTGCAACGGCACGATATTTTCGTCACCACCAAGCTGTGGAATACCAACCATCGCCCTGACCGGGTCAAACCCGCTTTAGAGGCCAGCCTGCGCCGACTCCAAATCGACTATGCCGATTGCTATCTGATCCACACGCCCTTCGCCTTTCAGCCCGGTGACGAGCAGGACCCGCGGGACGCGGACGGTCAGGTGATCTACGACGACGGCGTCACGTTGGGTGAAACCTGGCAGGCCCTCGAGGGTCTCGTGGACGAGGGCCATTGCCGGTCGATCGGATTATCGGACGTCACTTTGGACAAGGTGCGGGAGATCGTCGCGGGTGCGCGGATCAAGCCGGCCGTCGTGCAAGTCGAGTCGCATCCATACCTACCCGAATGGGAACTGCTCGACTACTGCCGAGAGCAGGAGATCGTACTGCTGGCATTTGCCGCGCTGGGACATTCACTGGACCCCAATGTGCTCGCGGACCCGGTGATCACCGCCATCGCTTCGCGCGAAAACCTGACACCGGCTCAAGTGTGTCTCTCCTGGGCGGTGCAGCGTGGCAGCGCTTTCCTGACAACCTCGACCAAACCCCATCGCATCCAAGAGAACTACCAAATCGCCCCTCTCCCTGCCGATGCCATGCAGGAGATCAGGGATCACATCACGGCGAGCGTCAGATTCAATTCGGTAGTCAGTACCGGTGTGCCTGGATTCATCCCCAGCGTGCCGAAGCCAGACCAAACGTAGTTGCGGTCGGTCAACGGCCCGCTGAGTAGATGCGTGCGTCCCAGCCGGCCAGCTCCAGAGAGGTTGACGTCAACCTGGCCGGGGTGTCGGCAAGGTTGCCGAGCAGCAGAGCAGCCCCGACCCATTCTGGGCCGATCGCTTGCGCGGTTTCCAAAATCCGTCGATCACGGCTGCAGTTGGCGATCACGAGGAGTTTCCGGTCAGGGGTGGTTCTGGTGTATGCCCAGACCTGCGGGTCTTCGGCCATCAGCGGGGTGAAGTCGCCGTCGACCAGAATGGCCGATTCGTGACGGAGCCGAATGAGCGCCTGGTAGTGCGCGAAAACCGAGTCTGGTGCGCCGATCTGGGCTGCGGCGTTGAGCCAGGCGTAATTCGGGTTGGCCGACAGCCACGGTTCGGCTGAGGTGAAGCCGGCGTTCGGTCCGGCGTCCCATTGCATTGGTGTCCGGGCGTTGTCGCGGCTGATCTTGGCCAGCCCAGCCAGCGCCGCACTCGCATCACCGCCTGATTCGACTACCTGGTTGTAGTAGTTCACGGCCTCAAGATCCTTATGATCCTTCGGACTTCGAAAAGGGTAATTCGTCATTCCGAGCTCCTCGCCCTGATAGACGAACGGGGTACCGCGCATGCCGTGCAGGATCGTTGCGAGCGCCTTGGCTGACGCCGCCCAATAGTCCGGGTCGTCGTCACCGAACCGGGACACGACGCGAGGTTGGTCGTGGTTGTTCCAGTACAGGCTGTTCCACCCGGTATCCGCCAACGCCGCCTGCCACCGATGCAGCGACCGCTTCAGGACAACCAGATCTAGACCGCGGTAGTCGAATTTGTCCGTCGGGCTCTGATCGACGGAGACGTGCTCGAACTGGAAGACCATGTTCAGCTCCCCACGAGCCGGATCCGTATAGAGCCGCGCCTGTTCGGGCGTCACGCCGGGCATCTCCCCGATGGTGATGAAATCGCCGTCGCGTCCTCCGAAGACCTCGCGGGTCAGCTCGGAGAGGTAGTCATGCACGTGCGGTCCGTCGGCGAACTCCTCGAAGGCGATGACGAACGGGTGTCCCGGGATCGCCGACGCGTCGGGCAGGCCCTCGACTTTGGAGATGAAGTTGATGACGTCCATCCGGAAGCCGTCGACACCTCGATCAAGCCACCAAACCATGATGTCCCGCACAGCTTTTCGCACCTGCGGGTTCTCCCAGTTCAGGTCGGGCTGCTTGCGGTCGAACAGATGCAGGTAGTACTGGCCGGTGGCGGCCTCCCACTGCCATGCCGGTCCGGAGAAGAACGAGCCCCAGTTGTTCGGCTCGGCACCGTCACGAGCGTCGCGCCAGATGTACCAATCCCGCTTCGGATTGTCGCGCGAAGACCGCGACTCCACGAACCACGGATGCTCGTCCGAGGTGTGGTTGACGACGAGGTCCATCACCAGTTTCATGCCGAGTTCGTGCGCCTTGGCGAGCAGCGTGTCGAATTCGGCCAGGGTGCCGAACAGCGGGTCGATATCTCGGTAATCGCTGATGTCGTAACCATTGTCGGCCTGCGGCGACCGGTAGATCGGCGACAGCCAGATCACGTCGACGCCGAGCGCCCGTAGATATTCGAGCCGCCCGATGATGCCGGCCAGGTCACCGATCCCGTCGCCGCTCGAGTCCGCGAAACTGCGCGGATAGATCTGGTAGACGACAGCAGACTTCCACCAACCGGGATCGCGCGGCACCGTCATTTCCTGTCCGCAATGACGTCGCGGTACACCTCGACGTACTTGTCGATCATGGTGGCCACCGTGAAGCGGTCGGCCGCTCGTTCGGCGATATTGCGCCGGTCCAGATTGCCGGCGGACGCGACCGCGGCCACCGCGGAATCAATGTCGTCGACGAGAAATCCGGTGACGCCGTGCGAGATCAGTTCGCCCATCGAGCCTCTCGAGTTGGCGATGACCGGCGTGCCACAGGCCATCGCCTCGACGACGCTGTAGCCGAACGGCTCGTCAAAGTCGATCAGATGGAGCAGTGCGTGTGCGCCGCCCAGCACCTCGGCACGCGCAGCGGCATCAACGGGGCCGAGGTAGCGAACGTGTTCGCCGTCGATGTGCGGCGCGACCTCGTTGCGGAAGTACTCCTCGTCCTGGACGATCCCGGCTATGTCGAGCCGACGGCCACACCGACGGGCGACCTCGATCGCGTCGGCGGTGCCCTTGTCGGGGTGGATGCGCCCGAAGAACAACAGATGCTCGCCGGGATTCGGATGGATCGCGAACCCGTCGATATCGATTCCGTGATGAATGGTGGCGGCGTAGTGCAGATTCGGATGCCGATCCGCGTCGCTGATCGACACATAAGCGCCCGCGCCGTCGTAGCGCTCGTAGACCGGGACGATCCGGTCGGAGGAGAACCCGTGGATCGTGGTGATTACCGGCGTCGTGACAAGATCGCTGTAGGTCAGCGGCAGGAAGTCGAACCCGTTGTGGATGATGTCGAACTGCCCGGCGCGTTCGAAAACCGAAGCGATGTGTAGGCATTCGGCGACCTTGGCGTCGATCGTCTGATCCTCCGACCAGCCGGACGAGGTGGTTGCGTGCAAGGCTGCCGTGGTGATCGAGTCTGCGGTGGCGAACAGGGTGACGTGATGGCCGGCAGCGACCAGCCCTTCGGCAAGCAACGAGGCGAACTGCTCCCACGGCCCGTAGTGACGAGGCGGCGTCCGCCACGCGATCGGCGCCAACACAGCCACCCGGATCGGGTTGTCGGCCTCGCTTTGGATGGGAATGTCCTCAGGCTACCCAGCTACCAGTTGCTCGGTGAGTAGTCCTTCAAGAAGCAGCCGTGCAGATCCTCGCCCGACTCCCCCCGCACGATCGGGTCGTATACGCGGGCGGCGCCGTCGACAAGGTCGAGCGGGGCGTGGAAGCCTTCCTCGGCGAGCCGCAACTTGGTCGGGTGTGGCCGCTCATCAGTGATCCAGCCCGTATCGACGGCGGTCATGAGAATGCCGTCCTGCTCGAGCATTTCGGCTGCACTGGTGCGCGTGAGCATGTTCAGTGCGGCCTTGGCCATGTTGGTATGCGGATGTCCCGGTCCCTTGTAGGCCCGGCCGAACTGCCCCTCCATTGCAGACACATTCACGACGTATTTACGGCGTGAGGGTGAAGCGGCCATCGCCGGGCGCAGCCGGCTCACCAGAATGAACGGCGCCGTCTGGTTGCACAACTGAACCTCGAGCAGTTCCATCGCGTCAACCTCGTGCACGCGTTGGGTCCAACTGTTGATCGACGCGGTGTCGGGCAGCAAGCCACCCGCGTCGATAGCGGTGCCCGCGGCGATCCGATCCGGAGAGGCGCTGCGGGCGGCGAGGGCCAGTTCTGTTACGGCGTGCGGAGTTTGGTGCTCGGCGAGGCTGCCGGCCAGCGCAGCGGGATGGGCGTCGCTGACGCGGTCGAAGGTGACCACGTCGACCAGTTCCGGCGCCGGGGTGCGCTCCGCCTCGACAAGCGCAGCATAGGAGCCGGGGGCTCGCCGCACTGTCTGGGCGGCATTGTTGATCAGAATGTCCAGCGGGCCCTGCGCGGCGACGGAGTCCGCGAGCGCAACAACCTGAGCCGGGTCGCGCAGGTCGATCCCGACGATGCGCAGCCGGTGCAGCCAGTCGGCGCTGTCGGGCATCGCGGCGAAGCGGCGCACGGCATCGTTCGGAAAGCGGGTGGTGATCGTCGTGTGGGCACCGTCGCGCAGCAACCGCAGCGCGATGTACATGCCGATCTTGGCGCGGCCTCCGGTGAGCAGAGCTTGTCTGCCGGTGAGGTCGGTCCGGGCGTCGCGCTTGGCGTGGCTGAATGCGGCGCACTCCGGACAGAGTTGGTGGTAGAACGCGTCGATCACGGTGTAGTGCTGCTTACAGATATAGCAGGCACGCGAGCGGAGCAAGGTGCCTGCGGTGGCCCCAACCGCAGTCGACACCAGCGGCAGACCCGCAGTCTCGTCATCGATACGGCCCGGCGCGCCCGTCGCGGTAGCGGCGATGACGGCTCGATCTGCGTCCGCGACCGCATCACGCTTGGCGTGGCGGCGGGCTTTCCTGACCGACTTGAAAATGCCCGCTGTGGCTCGACGCACGGCAACAGCATCGGGGTGCTCAGGCGGCAGAGACTCGACGTCAGCCAGCACCTGCAGACACATGTTGAGCTTGTCCGGGTCGATCGCGTTCACCGTGGAAGCGTACGGGGCTTATTCACGTCGGGCGAAATGATGCCGCTGCTCCCTAGCCCGGTCATTCTCGGCTTTCAGCGGAGAACCGCCGCGATCCGACGGTAGGTTCAGCTTCATGACTCAAAGTCCAGAGATCGAGTCTGTTACGC
Source organism: uncultured Mycobacterium sp. (assembly GCA_964658855.1). GTDB lineage: Bacteria > Actinomycetota > Actinomycetes > Mycobacteriales > Mycobacteriaceae > Mycobacterium. The sequence continues at coordinate 6,590 of CBAAAS010000007.1, read as the reverse complement.
GGATCCTCAAGGCCAGGCCGGAGCAGATTTTCGCTGTTCTGGTCGACCCCACAATGCACCGCGTGATTGACGGGTCCGGCGCGGTGCGTGACTGCAAGGGCAACCCTGAACGATTGAATCTGGGCAGCACGTTCGGGATGGCGATGCATGTGGGAGTCCCCTACTCAATGTCGAGCACGGTGATCGAGTACGTCGAAAATCGACGGATCGCCTGGCAGACGCGCGGCCCGACAAAGATTGGCAAGTTTGTCGGCGGCCGAATCTGGCGCTACGAACTGGAACCTGTCGATGAAGGCACGGAGGTTCGAGAGACATGGGACATCACCCAAGAATCCAAGCTGACGAAACCAATGATCCGCAACGCCGGGGCATCAACGAAGAAGAACATGGCGACCACCCTGGAAAAGCTGGACAACTTCCTCACTAAAGCCGGGAAGGTCGACTGACCGGAGCTCAGGTGCCTTACTTGTCGGGCACCGAGTTGAGTCCAATTTTCGTATCTGCGGCGGTGACATCGAGGTGAGCATCGAGGCACTATGTCTCATGGTCGCCGTCTACCGCGCACCCATGCGATCCCGTAACGACGCGATCGCGCCGCAAGCCACCATCGACCGGGCTCGCCGCCTCGGTCTGTGCGGGTTCGGCCGATCCGTGGATGGGTCGGCCGGACTAGAGAGGCTTGACCGTCGGATCGCCCGGTTCGCCGCGCTTGACGACGGCTCGTTCGTCTGGGCCCGCGACGACGACAACTGGTTCTGGTTGGGTCGCATCTCCGGGCCGTATTTTTATGACGTCGACAAAGCCGCTGCGGCGGTGGATTTGGTGCACGTCCGACCCTGCAAATGGGTGCGCGTGCCAACCCTGGAACAGGATGTGCCGGTGGCGGTCATTGCTACGTTTCGCCGGGGCGGCCGGAATTTCCAGCAGATTCACCACCCGTCAGTTGACCGGGAGACGCAAAGAATCTGGTCGATTCATTGTGTTTGACCCGGCTCACGAAGCCATCCCGCAGTCAGGGATTTCATGCGAAACGGATTGAGAAGGCGGACGCAATTGCTCCCTCGCGGACTTGAAACTTCGGTCGGTAACGTCTTCGATCGCGCGATAACCGAGACCTGTTGTCAATGGTCGTTACGTGAGGCCCAGTACCTATCGCCCAGCTGGGTAGAATAACGCTGTGCCGATGAGCTCCGAAGTGCCGCCTCCGCCACGGCGGGGGCGCGGTGCGGATACGCGAGAGCGCATCGTCCGTGCGGCCGCGGAATTGATGTATGTCAAGGGTGTTGGCGCCACCACCCTCGAGGAGATTCTCGCCGCCAGCACGGCCGGCAAATCGCAGTTTTATCAACATTTCGCGAGCAAGGATGACCTGATCCAGGACGTCATCGCGTTCCGCGCTGAAGAGATCCTGAGCAAGCAGACCCTGCGCTTGCGGAAGCTGGATTCGTTCAAGGGCCTTCAACAATGGCGCAACGCCATCGTGCAGAGCAATGCCCTGCGCCGTGGCGCGTGGGGCTGCCAGCTGGGATCCTTGGCCGCTGAACTCTCCGACATCGACGATGCGGCCAGGGTGGCCTTGGCCAAACACTTCGACGAATGGGAGCAATTGCTCGCCGAGGGCTTCGCGCGGATGCGCGACCGGGGCGTGCTTCATGAAGACGTCGACACCCAGGTGCTGGCACTGGGCGTGATGGCCGCGCTCCAGGGCGGCTACCTCCTTGCCCAGACGGCGCACGATTCGAGGCCGATGGAAGTCGCCTTGGACATGGCCATCAATCACGTTCGGACGTTCGAGAAAACGTCCGAACGCGCAAAGTAGCCCGCGTTTCACGGTAGTGCCACGGCCAGCGCGTCGTCGGGGTCGATGACGCGGTCGATCATGGCGCCCAGGATCATCGCGACGTCGCGGATGAACGCCGACCTCCTGCCGGGTGATGGTTCGAGCTCTTCGGGCGCGGTGGTGCGCAACCATACGGGCGCTCCGGCATCGGTTGATTCCTGCCAGATCAACGCTTTCACAGGCAAATTGAAGACGGCTTCGGGATTAGCCTCCATGATCTGACGGGTGAAGCGGATGTTCTCGAACAGAAGCTGCACCATCGGTGCCACCTCGGCGCCTGCATCGGTGACGATCCGTGATTGATCGATGCGGGCGAAGGTCCGGATCGCCGGATTCAGAGCGATCGCCCGCTGTAATCGGTCCGCGGTCTCACTAACCGAGAACGGGCTCGCTACCCGCCATCGGGAAATGTCAGCACCCGGTGCACTCGCTGTCGGCGGGTGAGCCGTCATCGAGCAGATCGAAGGTCAATAGCGTCAGGGGGTCCCGTGCGGAGTTGTTGACGGCGTAGTGCTTGACTCCGACCTCGCTGACCGCCTCGCCTTCGTCGACGACGATCGGTGCATCGGACTTGTCGTCGTGAATCGTCATGCTGCCCTTGAGCACAAACAGTATGGCCGGGCGGTTGGAGTGGTCGTGCAAGCCGATGACGCCTCCGGGGAACACGTCGAGACGCCGCAGGTGCATCTTACGGTCGAGGATGGGTGCGCCGTCGGCAGGCAGGGTGATCTCGGAGATCTGAATGTGGTTGAGCGGTGTCGACTTCTCTTCGGCGGTGCTCGTCGGTGCGTCGGTCAGGTCCATGGCGTCGATGGTGCCATCTCGACCCTCACTCCGCAATCCCTAATTCTACGAAATATATTGTCTGTCAATAGAATTCAGCTATTCTCCGACGGCGAAGATGCGCCCCAGGGTCTCCGATACCGGGGCATTGGGGACGGTGCGTGCATCGACCGGCTCACCTCGACCTCCAGCCCCTCAGAACACCCCGCCCTGAGTTGTCTGCGCGTGCGTTGCCGCGATCCGTGGCTAGTTTCTTAAGTTGTACCATATAGGACATTTTCTAGCATTGCGATAGATGTCAATGACATCATTGCCGCAACCCACGGCCTACACAATTTATATGTTTGAACAGGTTCTTTGTTGATGAAACTCAAGGCCTGCGACGCCGAAGGCGCATGCCGCCAGCTAACGCACAACCCTCGCTTATGTACTTGACAGAACAATTAGGGGCCCTGACACTGTAGGCGCTGCTAGCCACGGTTCGCCGCTTCCCGAGCCTGGAGGGAACCGCATAGTCGGTTCCGGCAGGAAGCCGAACTGCCGGTCGCGACGACGAAGGGAACGTGACACCAGCCATGGCCAACGCAGAAGACACCCGAGCTCACGGCAGCTACACCCCGGGCACCTCGACGACCGGCATCGGCGCCCTCGCCGGCCGCTACGGCCTGGTCATCGTGATCGCATGGTTCGGTGCCATGAAGTTCACCTTCTATGAGGCACAAGGCATTTCACCGTTGGTCGCCAACAGCCCCTTCATGGGATGGCTCTACCACGTCATGTCGATCAGCACCTTCGGCAGACTGCTCGGCACCGCCGAACTCGTCGCCGCAGTATTGCTGGCGCTCAGACCATGGTCACCGAAGCTGTCAGCACTCGGCGGCGCATTGGCGGTCATCTTCTTCCTGGGCACTTTGTCATTCATGCTCAGCACCCCCGGGATCGGAGAAGCCTCGGCCGGAGGGTTCCCCGTGCTCTCCGCGACCGGCGAGTTCTTGATGAAGGACATTGCGCTGCTAGGTCTTTCGATCTGGCTGCTGACCGATTCCCTAGACGCAGCCGGAGGTCTGAATTCTGTTCTCGGGCGCGGCAAGCGGGTGCCCGGATCGGGCGCGACTCGATCGGCAGGGGCTGGAAACTGAGCTCGGCCTCCAGGGCAAGTAGGTCATCGACAAGTCAGCTGGATCAACGGCGCCGTTCTGAATGTCGACGCCGAGGTCATGGCGGGTCGCAACTAACGCACACCCCCGGCGCGCCGACTACGCCAGCGTCGAGCCCATCGGGGCGAAGCCCAACACCCGAGAACCCTTGACCCAGAGAGGACGTCACGAGCATGAACGTGCCAGCACCAGCCTTGGACGGCGGATCGGACAGCAAGACGGTCCGCGACTACGACGTCGTCGTCCTGGGCGGTGGACCCGTCGGAATAACCGCCGCCGACCGGGCGCGCGCCGAAGGGTTGTCGGTCGCACTCGTCGAACGTGAACTCGTCGGCGGGGAGTGCAACTACTGGGGATGCGTGCCGAGCAAGTCGATGCTGCGCCCGGTGCTCGCCCTCGCCGACACCCGCCGTGTCGAAGGCGCACGCGAAGCCCTCACCGGTTCCATCAGCCCCGCAGGCGTTTTCGCCCGACGTGATCGCTACGTGACGAACTGGGACGACAGCCCATTGGCCGCTGTCGTCGGCACGATGCGGGTCGACCTTATCCGCGGACACGCACGACTGGACGGTCCCCGTCGCATCACGGTCCATACGACCGACGAACGACTCATCGTCTTGACCGCCCGCCACGCCGTCATTGTGTGCACCGGCAGTACCGCAGCAGTCCCCGACATCCCCGGCGTGGCCGAGGCGAAACCCTGGACAAACCGACGCGCGACCGACAGCAGCACTGTACCGGCTCGTCTGGCCGTGGTCGGCGCCGGTGGAATCGGGGTCGAGATGGCCACCGCCTGGCAGGGTCTGGGCTCCAAGGTGACTCTGCTGTCACGTTATTCGCGCCTGCTGCCAAGGATGGAGCCCTTCGTCGGTGAATACGTCCGTCGCGGCCTTCGCGACGCCGGTGTCGAAGTGCGCAGCGGAGTACTCGTCACCGAGCTTCGTCGACCCGGCGGCAGCGGTACGGTCGCAGTCACCCTCGACGACGGTGACGGCATCGAGGTCGACGAAATCCTCTTCGCCACAGGACGTACCCCCAACACCGCCGACATCGGCCTGGACACCGTCGGCCTGGCCCCAGGAGCGTGGATCGACGTCGATGGCACCTGCCTGGCACGCGGCGTCGACGGCGATTGGCTCTACGCCCTCGGCGACGTCAACCACAAGGCAATGTTGACCCATCAAGGCAAGTACCAGGCCCGCATCGCCGGCGCCGCGATCGGCGCGCGCGCCCACCACCGACCACTGGACACCAGACCGTGGGGGGCTCACGCCACAACGGCTGACAGCCTCGCCGTGCCCCAGGCGTTTTTCACCGATCCCGAAGTGGGGTCGGTCGGGCTCACCGCCGCGCAGGCCGAGCGCGACGGCCATCGCGTGCAGATCGTGGACGTGGACATGGGCGCCACGATCCCCGGCGCGAACTTCTATGCCGACGGATACACCGGACACGCGCGAATGGTCGTCGACCTCGACCACGGTTTCCTGCACGGGGTGACGTTCGTGGGGCCCGGGGTGGCGGAGATCCTGCAGTCCGCCACCATCGCCGTCGCCGGACGACTCCCCATCGAGCGACTATGGCACGCGGTGCCGTGCTACCCCACGATCAGCGAAGTGTGGTTGCGTCTCCTGGAGGGCTACCGCGATGCCGACGTTTCGGCCGCGCGGCCCGAGACGGAGGAATCGTGAGCGTTACGACAGGCGTGCCTCTTTCATCCTGGAGCCGAGTTCGAGCGCTTCGGCCATTCGTTCGGGGCCCTGCGTCGCGCCGATCAGCTTGCTGATCTTCTCGGTGTCGATCGTTTGCCCACCCGCGCCCCAGCTGCCCTCGGGGATCTCGATGACGACTACGTGCAACCGCATCAGCCAAGACGGCTTGATGGTGATGTCCTCGCGCCGCATCACGGTGCCGTCGTCACCCAGGATGTCGACGAAGGCCTTGGCGATGTCGGTCTGCATCTCGTCACGCCGCGGCTGGCTGAAGTAAGACGCCGCGACGAACGCCTCAACGGTCCAGAACATCTTCTCGGGATGCTCGGCGAGCGGAACCCCGCCGGGGAAGCAATTCTCCACGTCGATCTCGTTGTAGAAGAAACCCGTTGCTGCCGTGCCGATCTCGGTCACGGGGTCGATCTCTTGGCGGATCAGCGCCTGCACAAGCCGCGGGGCGAGTTTGGCCTTCTGCTCGGCGGTGAGCGCTCCTTTGGGACAGTTCACCCGAATGAATGGCATCGAATCTCCCTCTCTCTCATTGACGTACGCGATAGGAGCCGTCGGCGTGAGCAGATCCGCGGACACCGGTGGATGCGGCCGCTGCCGGCGGTCTAGTCACCAGACACGGGCCGCAGGTAGGGGTAGTCGGTGCTGAACCGGTCCGGGTCCGGACGGATCCCGGTGCTCAGCGGGGCGTTGACCAGCAGGGTCAACATGACGTCCATGACGTTGTCGTTCAGCGCGCGGCCGTTGAAGCCGGTGAAGTCGAATGACGCCGCGGTGCCGAGTGCGTAGGGCAGCGCCAGCGATCCAAACTTCTCGGCGACCCGGCGAGCGTAGGCGCCCGCATCGGTGGCCGTGCCGCTGGCGGTGACGTAGCGGGTGACGGTGTCGATGGTGCTGGCGAGGAAAGCGGTGTCCCCGTCCGAGGGCGTGCTGCGATTGAACTGTTCCCGAGTTTCGGCATCGGGAAGGAAAATGTGCGTGAACAGCGGTAGCCCCCATCGGGCCACCTGTTGATCCGGGGCATGGCCGTGCAGCGACACCGTGACCCATACATGGACGTTGGGCGTGGCAGAGATCAGCCGGTTGTCTACT
>CBAAAS010000006.1:0-18436 GCA_964658855.1 uncultured Mycobacterium sp. | reverse complement strand
CAATGTGTTCAAGCAGAACCGCATCCCGGACTCGGGTGCCGCCTTCTTCGAGATGGTCGCCGAACCCGCGGTGTGATAGGACTCCCAACGTGACCGCATCCGCACGACCCAAGGCGCGCGACTCAACGACGCGCGAGTTGCTGATCGCCGCGACGAGTCAGATCATGGTCGATGAGGGTTACGCCGCGGCGACTTCCCGCCGGGTTGCCGCCCAAGCCGGCGTCAAACCCGCTCTCGTGCACTACTACTTCCCGACCATGGACGAGCTGTACCTGGCCGTCTTCCGGATCGGCGCGACGATCTATCTCGATCGACAACAGAAGGCGCTGGCCTCCGACCGGCCGCTGCACGCGTTCTGGGACACCCTCACCGCGCCCAAGGACACTCGACTGCTGTTGGAGTTCATGGGTCTTGCCAACCACCGCAAAGAGATCCGCGCCGAGATCGCGGCCTGGTCCGAACGCTGGCGGGAACAGCAGATCACCGCCCTGAACTTCATCGTCCGCGAGCACGACCTAGACACCGATGATTTCCCGCCGGCCGCACTGGCCGTCATCATCGCCGCGATCGGGCGCACGCTGATCCTCGAGCAAGGTCTCGGCACCGCCGGCGGTCACGACGAGGCGGTCGCGCTGGTGCACCGATTCCTGGATAAATTCGAGATGCCACAACCGAAGTCGCGGCCAGGCCGCGCCGCCCCGACCGGCTAAGGCACGACGATCCGCAGCTTCTCCCAACCCCGCACGGTCGATGTCGAGGCGAGTTGCGCAGTGTCGTAATCGATGTCCCACTCCGGCCAGCGATTGAGGATCTCGTCGAGCGCCACCCGGCCCTCCAACCGGGCCAGGTTGGCACCCAGACAATAGTGCACACCTTTGCCGAAGGTGATGTGCGAAATGTTGTCGCGGTGGACGTTGAAGCTGTCCGGATCGGTGTAACGACGAGGGTCCCGGTTGGCGGCGCCGAACAGCAGCAACATCGCGCTACCTGCCGGGATGGTGGTGCCGTAGAGCTCGAAATCCGCTGCCATCCAACGAGCTACATGTGGGCCCGTCGGCTCGTAGCGCAGCGTCTCGTCAATGGTCCGGTTCAGCAGCGAGCGATCCTGCTCGACCTCACGGCGCTGATCGGGATGTTCGGCGAGCACCTTGGCCAGCCAGCCGATCAGGCGTCCCGTCGTCTCGTTACCCGCACCCGCGACCACCTGGGTGTAATGCAGCACTTCCTTGCGCGTCAGCTTCCGGTGCACCCCGTCCTCATCATCGAATTCGACATTGAGCAGCGTGGTCATCAAGTCGTCGGACGGGTTCTTCGACCGCCACTCGACGTAGTCGGCGTAGATCCGGCCGTCGGCGATGGATTCGGCATTGACGACCTTGAGCGGCGCACCGGGCTTGGTACGCAGGTTCGCGTCGTTGGCGTCGCGGACCGAGATCTGTTCCGATTCAGGGATTCCCAGCAACATCCCGATCACCCGCATGGGCATCATCGACGCCAGCTCGGCGATGATGTCGAAGCCACCCGATCCGACGAGCGGGTCGAGGCATCGCACGCAGTACTGGCGGATCTGCTCTTCGATCGCGGACATTCGGCGTGGGGTGAACACCCGCGACATCAGGCCGCGCAGCATCGAATGCTCGGGCGGATCCTGAAACATCATCACCCCGCCGGGCATGTCGAACTTCGACTTCACCAACTCGAGGATGTCGCTGCGGCGACTGGAAAAGACCTGCCAGTTCGCCAGCGCCTGTTCGACGTCGGAATGCCGTGAGATCGCCCAGAAGTCGTACTGCTGGTTGTAATAGACCGGCGCTTCCTCGCGTAGCCGCGCGAATGTCGGATACGGGTCAGTGTTGATCCCGGTGTCGTAGGGGTCGTAGCAGACGGCAGTCTCAGTCATCCGGCCCATGCGAAAGCCTCCGTGCAGAGTATTTGGGCGATCGCCCAATTCTGGGCGCACGCCATGTCTAGCAGCCCCGTAGTCGGCCCGTCAAGACCCCTGGACGCGTAGCGTGCAACGCCGTGGGCTGCCAGGAATAGACGTTTGATAACCGGGTACACGGTTGGAATACGCTGCAGAATGGCTGGACGATGCGTCAGCCACACTCGACGGGAAGCAGGGGCACGCCATGAGACTCATCCGGAAAGCTTCGGCGATAGGCGCGACGGCGATGGCCGCGCTGGTGGCCAGTACCGGAACGGCGCAGGCGATCGAGCCGTCGTATTTCTATAACAGCGACAACAGCATGCAGGTCAGCTACGGCGAGGGCGGCGGCGCCATCTTCGCGACCGTCACCGATCTGCGAAACCCTGAATTCGCAACGGAAGTCTGCCAATACCACGCCGTGGGGGTTCAGGGGACGCCGGCACTTCCCTATAACAAACAGACGGTCGTGACCGGGCCGAATCCTTCGCCGCCGATCACGATCATCTTCCAACAACTCGGCGGGCACTATGCCGTAGACGTGAGTTGCCAGGGCACCGGCAACTCGGCCGCCTTCTCGCCGGTCATCTACTGATCTGGCAGACCACTAAAACCTGCCCGAAATTGACACACAACGCCTGACCTGGCGTTAATGTGCTGTTCGTGAGCAGTTGCCGGTCGACTAACGGGCGAGGCCGCTGGTTGGCGTTCGGAGCGACCATCGCCGTATCTGCCGGCATGTTTTATGCGCAGAGCACCGAGTCGCCCTGCTGCGGCAACAAGGCCACCGCGAGCGCCCCCACCGCAAGCCCGGTGGCGCATACGCAGCCCGCGCCCTCGGTCCCGCCGGGACTACCGCCGCCACCGGCACCACCGTTGCGGATGGCCAGTCCCGAAGAACTCAAGTCGTTGACAGCTGATGCGCCCGCCGCCGCTCAGAGTTTCACGTTTGCGTTGCCGTCCGGCGTCGCGCCCGAGAACGGCCTGCAGGTCAAGACCATCTGGGCGGCCCGCGCCATCGGCTTGCTGTTTCCGCAGATCACCACCATCGGCGGGTATCGCCAAGACGCGTTGAGGTGGCATCCCAACGGGTTGGCGATCGACGTGATGATTCCCAACCACAACTCCCCCGAAGGCATCGAACTCGGCGACCAGATCGCCGGGTATGCGCTGGCCAACGCGAAACGGTGGGGAATCGACCACGTGATCTGGCGGCAGAAGATCTACCCCGGCCTGGGCAAGCCCAGCTGGACGGCCAACCTCGGCAACGAAACCGCCAACCACTACGACCACGTACACATCGCCACCGACGGCGGCGGCTACCCGACGGGCCACGAAACCTACTCGATCGGGTCGATGACACCGACGCCACCGAACTGACCGACCCGCGGGCGACGGCACAATCGACGGATGACCGTCGAGCGCACGATTTTGCATGACACCACCGCCGTCGACGTCCGTGACGGCGGCACCCGCCCAGGCGTGGACATCACGATCGACGACGGCAGGATCATCTCGATCACGCCGAGCAGCGACGACCATCCCGACCAGGTCGCGGTCATCGACGCGCGCGGAACCTATGCGGTGCCCGGATTCTGCGACATGCACGCCCATCCGCTTGCGGGTCGACACGATGCCGGACCGGCGCTGCGGTTGATGCTTGCCTGCGGCGTCACCGGATTCCGGCAGATGGGCGGTTCGCGCACACTGCTCGACGACCGCAGCAACGGCAGGCTATCGCTTCCCGTTGACGGGCCCGCGCTGTTGTCGACGCCGGGCGACGTCCTGCTCCCGTTCAACGCGGGCACCGAAGACGTTGCGCTGCAATCGGTTCGGCAGCAGGCAGAAGCCGGCGCCGATTTCATCAAGGTCGCCGTCGTGACGCCGCAGGTGTTCTTCCCGCTGCAGGCCGAGGCCGCCAGACTGGGGTTGACCACCGTCGGGCATCTGCCGGTCGGGATCGACGTCCGGGCCGCATCGGACGGCAGGATGCGATCGATCGAGCATCTCGGCCCCGGGGTGGGCATCGTCGCGGCCTGCTGTGACCATCAGGACGCCATCGAGCGCGCGATCGCCGACCGCCCCGCGATGAAATTTCCCAGCGTGCCGCGGCTGCCGTTCGCCGAGCGGCTGATGGAAATGGTGATGGCGCGGGTGATGGCCAAGGTGGTGATCAATCCCCTGCTGCTGGCCAAAGACGAAGATGCCGAGATGATCGCCGATGCCGGCAATTCGTTCAACGACGGCAAAGCCCGCGAACTGGCGAAGGTTTTCGCGGCCGATCAGACGTGGCAATGCCCCACGCTGATCCGCAACCGCACTCAACAGTTCTGCGACGACCCGACCTATCAGCACGACCCGAACAACCGGTTCGCGTCCAAGTCGACCCTCAAGAGCTGGCGTAAGGCTGCCGACAAATATGCCGCACGTCCCGAGTCGATGCGCCTCATCTATCGCCGTCACTATGGCCGGTTGCTGCAGATGGTCCGCATCTTCGACGAGGAGGGTGTCAAGATGATTGCGGGCAGCGATGTCAGCGGATCAGGTTGGGAAATACCTGGATTCGCGTTACACCAGGAGTTCGATCAGCTGGCCGCAGCCGGGCTGACACCGCTGCGGATCCTGCAGATGGCCACTGTCAACGCCGCCGAATTCCTCGGCAGGACCGACACCATGGGCACCGTGGAGGTCGGCAAAGACGCCGACATTGTGCTGCTGTCGGGCGATCCCACCGAAAACGTGGCCAACCTGCACGACATCGCCGGCGTCGTCCGGGCCGGCCGGTATCACTCGCCGGAGATGCTTTCCGCAACGATCGAGACCATCGCCACCGCGCACTCCGCGGTCTGACCGTGAGGGGTCGGTAAACTGGCGAAACACCCAGAGCAACGGAGAATCATGAAACGCCCGGTTTTCACCGCCTTTCGTCTCGCCGCTTTTGCCGCCCCGGCTACGGCGCTGATCTTGGCCGCACCCTTCGCGCACGCGCAGACTGCTGTCGAGGATTCCTGTAAGAACGCGGGCGGTCAGTACAGCAAAAGCGAGGTGAGCGCGCACTTCGGGCAGGACGCGAGTCTGTTCGAGGAGTGCTGCACCGGCGACGGGCCTACGAAGAAATGCGTGGACTACAAAGACGGGGTCCAAGGGCCTACCTACGGCGGTTGAGCAGGGCGCTCGCCTAGCCTCTCCCATCATGGCCGTGACAGATCGGCCATCTCGATGTAGAGGGAGATCTTCGGTGGGACGAGTCGATGGAAAAGTTGCGCTGATCACCGGTGGTGCCCGTGGCATGGGCGCCGAACACGCACGGCTATTGCTCAGCGAAGGCGCCAAGGTCGTAATCGGCGACGTCCTTGACGACGAAGGTCATTCTGTCGCAAGGGAACTCGGCGAGAACGCGCATTACCTACACCTCGACGTGACCCAACCGGAGCAGTGGGCTTTCGCGGTCGCCGAGACGGTCCGGCGGTTCGGGCGCCTGGACGTTCTGGTCAACAACGCCGGCGTTGCGGGCCGGAAGACCTTGCGCAAGTTCGAACTCGAACGTTGGCGCCACACCCTTGACGTCAATCTGACCGGCACTTTCCTGGGCACCCAAGCCGTCGTCGATGAAATGATCCGCTCCGGCAGAGGTTCCATCATCAACATCTCATCGATCGAGGGCTTACGGGGCGCACCGTTCGCGCACGCCTATGTCGCTTCGAAGTGGGCAGTGCGCGGATTGACCAAATCCACCGCCATCGAACTCGGGCGCTACAACATCCGGGTGAATTCGGTGCATCCCGGGCTGGTCCGCACACCCATGACCGCTCATTTCCCCGACGACATCATCGCCGCGCCGCTCGGTCGCCCCGGTGAGCCGATCGAGGTGTCCAACCTCGTCCTGTACTTGGCCAGCGACGAATCCTCGTATTCCACCGGTTCGGAGTTCGTCGTCGACGGCGGGGTCACCGCTGACACCCCGAGGAAAGATCTGGCCACCTAGCAACTGTCGACGGAATGCTCGCCCCGGATGCGGAAAGCGTCGCGACGTGCGTGAATGGTGACACGCCGCTACGGCGCGGTTGCACCAAGCAAAAGGGGTTTTCCGTGTCCGACAAGACGTCCGACGACATCTTCAAGCTCGCCAAGGACGAACACATCGAGTACGTCGATGTCCGCTTCTGCGATCTGCCGGGCACCATGCAGCACTTCACCATTCCGATCTATGCGTTCGACGAGACCGTGTTCGAGGAGGGGCTGGCTTTCGACGGCTCCTCCATTCGCGGGTTCCAGTCGATCCACGAGTCCGACATGCTGCTGCTTCCCGATCCACAAACCGCGACCATCGATCCGTTTCGCGCCGCGCGGACGCTGATCGTGAACTTTTCTGTGCATGACCCATTTACGCTCGAGTTGTACTCGCGCGACCCGCGCAACGTCGCCCGGAAAGCGGAAAACTACCTGATCAGCTCGGGTATCGCTGACACCGCCTACTTCGGACCGGAAGCCGAGTTCTACATCTTCGACTCGGTCAGCTTCGACTCGCGCACCAACGAATCGTTCTACAAGGTGGACGCGACATCGGGTTGGTGGAACACCGGAGCGGCTAACGAGGCAGACGGCAGCCCCAACCTGGGCCACAAAGTCCGCCCCAAGGGTGGGTATTTTCCGGTCGCACCCGCCGACCACTATGTCGACCTGCGCGACGTCATGCTCACTCACCTGACGAATGCTGGCTTCAGCCTGGAGAAGGGCCACCACGAGGTCGGTAGCGGCGGCCAGGCCGAGATCAACTACAAGTTCAACACGCTGCTGCACGCGGCCGACGACCTTCAGATGTTCAAGTACATCGTCAAGCAGACCGCTTGGCAGGCAGGCAAATCCGTCACCTTCATGCCCAAGCCACTCTTCGGCGACAACGGCTCCGGTATGCATTGTCACCAGTCACTGTGGGACGACGGCGTCCCCCTCTTCTATGACGACGCGGGATACGCCGGCCTGTCGGACATGGCGCGGCACTACATCGGCGGGCTGCTGTATCACGCCCCGTCGCTGCTGGCCTTCACCAATCCCACGGTCAACTCCTACAAGCGTCTGGTGCCCGGCTACGAGGCGCCGATCAACCTGGTCTACAGCCAGCGCAACCGGTCGGCCTGCGTGCGTATCCCGATCACCGGCAGCAATCCGAAGGCCAAGCGGCTCGAATTCCGATGTCCGGATGCCTCGGGTAACCCGTATCTGGCGTTCTCGGCCATGCTGATGGCCGGCCTGGACGGCATCAAGAACAAGATCGAACCCCCTCCCCCGGTCGATAAGGATCTCTACGATCTGCCGCCGGAAGAATCCGCGGAGATCCCGCAGGCTCCGACCCAGCTGTCCGCAGTGATCGACCGGCTGGAAGAAGACCACCAATACCTCACCGAGGGAAACGTTTTCACGCCTGACCTGATTGCGACGTGGATCAACTACAAACGCGAATACGAGCTTGCGCCGTACAACCTGCATCCCACCCCATACGAGTTCGCGCTGTATTACGACGTATAGGCCGCCGTGAGCGCCGTGCCGTGCTGACGAAATGCACAGGCCCCTCTTAGCTGTTCAGAGGGCGTGTTGGACCGTTTCGGGTTAGCTTTGATCGATCCGAGAACCAGTCAGGAGGCTGACCATGCGCCGCTACCTCATTACCGTTGAGTTCGACGACGGTCAGCTCGCGACCACGCAGTACGAGTCGCCGTCTGACGTGAGAACCAAGCTGGCGGAAGTCGTCAACGATCTGACGGACGAAGACGGTATCGAGCACTTCCGCAGCGTCACCATCACTCAAGCTGCCTGACGGGCGCAGTGCACACGTGCTGCCCTTGCCGCACTTCGCAATTCGGGAACGAACGCGCGGGACCTAGATTCGCAGTGTGTCGCGCAACTCCATCAAGACGACACCGAGCATGTTCTCACCGTCTCCGGGGCACCGTCCGCAATGGCAGTCGCCCCAGAACTGGTCGTGCCAGGTGTTGCCTTCGACAAGCTTGTGCGGGTGAGTAGCGAGAAGTTGTTCAGCGAGTTCACGGTCGCTGAACTTCGCTTCCAGAACCTGCTCCATGACGAGAATTCGCATGTCTTGCCAGTATTCGACGATTCGAATTTTGCGGCCGCGACGTTTAGCGATCAGCGGAGTCTGCGATTCGAGGACCCAGGCACGCTCGCGTGGGTCGACAGCTTTCAGCGCCTGGTACGCGTGCTCAGCTGTCGGATAGACGTCGTCGCCTATGTAGACGGGGTGGCGGTAGAAGTTGCTGAGGAAGTATGCGGGGCCTCGAAAATCATCAATCAAGTTCTCCTCTTCTGTTGTAGGGACAGTTCGCTTTTCAAGGATACCGTCGGTGTCTGACAGCCCATTCCGTTCTGGCAGACCATGACCCGATGTCGACAGAACGTACAGCGGGCTCACAGCTGGTCGAAGGGTGCCACCGATGGTTGCGAGTTAGCGTTTGTGTAACCACATCGGCATCAGGAGACTCCATGAGCAACTACCTAGTAACCATTGAGTTCGATGACGGCGCGCGTGCGATCACGCAGTACTCGTCACCGAGTGACGTGAGAACCAAATTGGCCGAAGTCGTTCAAGATCTGACGGACGAAGACGGCATCGAGCACTTCCGAAGCGTGACCGTCACTCAAGCGGCCCACACCCAAGCGGCCTGAGCGCTGCGATTCGAGGCGAGCATCAGTCAACGGGATCAGGCGCCCACCGCGGCCGGCGCACCTCGGGCCGCTGCGGCCCCCGCGCCGCCGCGAGCGCCAACGCGGCCTCGCCGTTGATCGCGGTCATCGGTGGCGGTTGGCCCTTGCGTAGCGTCGCGATCAGCTCGCGATACGGGCCGATGAGGTACACCGTGTCGCCTGCTTGCATCTCCGCTCCACGGCGCGGGCGCAATCGCACCGGTCCTTCCGGTCGGATGATCGCGATGACTCGCGTCTGAGTGGACAGCTCCTCCATGCGCATCCCGTCGAGTTCACTGCCCTCAGCGACCAGCATCGCGCCAACCATGAACGAGCGCTGCCCGACCCAGAACGTTCCCAGCACCTGCAAACCCATCGCCGCGCCGATGAACCATGGTGCTGCCAGATCGACGACTGACCGCACGTTCTCGAAGCCGAATTGCTGGCTCACCGCGGCGCTCAGCGCACGGCCCTGCACACGCAGCACGATCGGCACCTTGGTGTCGGATCCAAGCAGTTCCAGCAGGACGATGCCGGTCCGGATGTTCTCCATGTCGTCCTGGGTCATCACCGCCACTCCTCGGGCGCGGTCGACGCGCGCCGATTCCAGCGTCTGACGCATCGTCGAGTCGCCGAAAATCACCGGCACGTCGAGTTTCGCAACGGTCGACAGGAGGCGGTTGTTCTCGTCTTGCTCGATCACAACGACGTCGTATCCGGCAGCGACGAGGTCACTGACGACGCGGATGCCCGTTGACCCAAGGCCGACGACGATGATGTGGTCGCGCATGCGGCGGGCCCGTCGCAGACCGGCCGTATGTACGAAGCGGCGCGACAGCAGCAGATCCGAGATGAGCGCTACGAGGATGGCGGTAATGGTCACGCCACCGAACATCAGTCCGATGGCGAACCACCGCAGCACACCGGACTGTGCCGCGAAACTGAAGTCGCCGAAGCCGACGCTGGTGATCGTCTCGGAGGTGAAGTACAACGCATCGAGCCAGGACATCCGCGGGTTGATGTAGCTGAAGCGCACCATGGTCGTCGCACCGAAAATCAGCACCAGTGTGAATATCGCCGAGGGAAAGAGCAGCGGGTTGGCATCCTCACGCATGGCGCGCACGGCGTCGACGGCGCGTCGCACCCTGGAGTGGCGAGAGCGAGTCGCGGTCGAGGGCGGTACCGAGATCCCCCGGGCTTCCATTTCGTCCTTCGGGCCGATCATCGAGGTCCAGTCGCCCTTGAAGATCGGTAGGTCCCGCCCCGGACACGGCACGACCTCGCCGGGAGTGGGTGAGTTCTTGCCATGGACGACCGCCACCGGCGCCAGGTCTTTGTAGAGGTCGCGCAGCGTGCCGTCCTTCGGCGCCTCGGATCCCCAGATCACGAATTCGACACCAGCGGTGGCGAACTGGTGCGTGTTGCGCGACAGAACTGCTTCGACGACGGACGGCGCCGCGAGGTCGGCGACATTCAAGATGGCGCCGGGGCCGCTGACAGCAGCAACCGCGTCGCGCAGCATGCTGTCTGCCAGACGCGCCACCACTCGAACATTCGGACTGAATCGCCTTGCCAGTAAAGCGATTTCGAGATTCACGGCGTCATTGGGACCGGCGCAGACCACAGCCCGCGCACGATGGACCCCGGCGCCCAGCAGATCGGCCGCCGAGTTGATCCGGATGATCCGGGCGCCGGCGCCCCGCAGTTCATCGATGATGGTATTCGCCAGCGCGTCGTCACCGCACACGATGATTTCACGGTGGAATTGAAAGGCCTCACCCTTTTGCGCGGCAGCCGGTTGCTTTTTCAGCTCACCAACGGGGTCGATAACGACAGACATAACCCCTCCACCTCCGCCGACACCTGCGGTTCACATTCCCTATGACTATCGGCTACTCTGCCGGTGAGCGCCACTTGGGAACGAAGCCAACTATGATGTGCCGCAATAGGAGTCGATTCGAAACACGGTTGACTCGGAACCGTCACGCGGGAGAAACAGAGGACGAGTACACGGTCAGGCGCCCGTGTAGTCAACCTGCCAGTGCTTGATGCCGTTGAGCCAGCCGGACCGCAACCGCTCGGGGGCGGCCAGCGCGGTGAGGTCAGGCGTGACGTCAGCGATCGCGTCGAACATCACCCCGACCGTCATTCTGGCGAGGTTGGCCCCCAAACAGTAATGGGCGCCGGTGCCGCCGAAGCTCAAGTGCGGATTAGGATCCCGCAGCACATTGAATGAGAACGGATCCTCGAACACGTCTTCGTCGAAATTAGCCGAGCGATAGAACAGCGCAAGCCGCTGGCCCTGCTTGATCGGGACGCCGCCGAGTTCGATGTCTTGCACCGCGGTGCGCTGAAAAGCCGTGATCGGTGTTGCCCAGCGAATGATCTCGTCGACGGCGGTCACGGGCCGTTGCTCTTTGAAGAGCTCCCACTGACCCGGATTGTCAAGGAACGCCATCATCCCTTGAGTGATCGAGTTGCGGGTTGTCTCGTTACCCGCGACCGTCAAGGTCACCATGAACAGCCCGAACTCTTCATCGGTGAGCTTGTGGCCGTCGACATCGGCGGTGATCAGCTGAGTGACGATGTCCTCGCCGGGATGCTCAGCCTTGTGAGCAGCCAACTGCATGCCGTAGAACATCAATTCACCGGCCGACGCCAGCGCTTCGGACTCGGCGAATTCCGGGTCCTCGTCGCCGACCATCTGGTTGGTCCAGTGGAACAGCTTGGATCGATCCTCGAAGGGCACCCCGAGCAGACCTGCGATCAATTGCAGCGGCAGTTCGCTGGCCACCTGCGCCACGAAATCCCCGGCCCCGGCGCTGGATGCATCTGCCACGATGCGGCGTGCCCGCTGGGTTAGGTCCGCACGCAGACGATCTACCGCGCGTGGCGTGAACCCTCGCGAAATGATCTTGCGCATCCGGGTGTGTTGCGGGGCATCCATGTTGATCACCGAGAACCGGCCGGCCTCGATCTGCCCGCGCGCTGTCTCCTCGTCGACATAGCGCGGGACGATGCAATTCTGGGCACTGGAGAAGTCATCGCTGCGCCGTGACACCTCCCGCACATCGCGGTGCCTACTCACCACCCAGTACCCACCGTCGGTGAAACCTCCGACGCCAGGCGGTTGGTCGTTCCACCACACCGGGGAGGCACGTCGCAGTTGGCGTAGCTCCTCGGTAGGCAGGCGGGCGGCGTAAACGTCAGGGTTGGTGAAGTCGAACCCTTGCAGCAGTTGTGGTTTCGTCATCAGGCCTCCTCAGGTAAGCCATTGGTCGACGAGGTCGGCGCACCGCCGCGAGATGGTCGTCTCCATCTCGTCGCGTTGTCGGCGGTTGCTCCCGACGTCTCCGATTGTCAGCCGCGCCACTTCGTCGACCTGGTCACGATCGAGGCCGAACGCCAGTAGCGAATCGCGATTGCGCTGTAAGTCGATCTCGTCTGGCAGGTCAGAACGCGCCAGCAGCACCGCCGCGTTCTCCTCGCCCACCTCCAGCAGCATGGCGACCAGGTTCGACTTGTCTACTCTCACAGGGCGATTACACCGGTCGGCGGACCGACAGTTGGAGCCCGTTGTCACGCATGACAGTTCGACACTGGTCGGGGGTGTAGTCGAAGTTCTCCAAGTCCTTGATGTAGGACGCGGGCTCAGCCAGGCCCTCGACGTGGGGGAAGTCCGAACCCATGATGATCTGCTTGTCGCCCAACAGTTTCAACAGGCTGGCCAGCTCGTCCTCGTAAAACGGCGATACCCATACGTGCCGCTTGAACGTCTCCCGCGGGTCTTCCTGATAGATCTGCGGTATCTGGCCATAGGACCTGGTCAACTTTTCGAAGAGATGAAACACCCAATCCGAGCCGCTCTCAATGGAAGCCATCCGCAGGTTGGGGAAGCGCAGGAACAGCCCGTTGTGCAGGTGGTTGGCGAAAGTGTCCTGCAAAGCGTTACCGGAGAACAAGCTGCGGAAGCCGAGGAGCGCCTGGAACGACATCATGTAGTCCGATTCGCCCCACGCCGGCATGAATTTCGAGTAGTACGTCTCCCCGGAGTGATAGCAGAGCGTGACGCCGGAATCGTTGACCAATCGCCAGAAGTCGTCGAACATCGGGTCACCCGGTGGGCGCATTCCGACCGCGGTCGTGATCGGTCCGGGAATCATCACGACGAAGCGCGCATCGCGGTCCAGGGCCCACTCGAGTTCGCGGACCGCCTCGTCCGGCTTGCACAAGGTGATGTAGGGCGCGGCGAAAATCCGTTCTTTGTAAGCGAATCCCCAATCGTCGTCCATCCAGCGATTGAACGCCCGGAAGGTCGCCACCGTCGCGTCGAAGTCCGGCAACAGCGACTGTTCCATCCCCACCCCGAGAGTCGGCAACAGGATGCAGCCCGCCATGCCCTGTTCGTCCATCACCGCGAGTCGCGCGTCGCGGTCTCGGTAGGCCGGTGGGATCGGCTCCAAGTCACCGAAAAGGGCGTTCAAATCTGAGCCTCTGGGATTACGGCCACGGAAGTACTCGTCGAGCGCGCCGGGTTTGCCCACCGGGTCGAACGTCGGATTGGGGATGAACCGGTTGACTCTGCCGCCGACCAGCAGGCGTTGCTTGCCGTCCAGTTGTGCCCACTGAATCGCCCGCTTCTTGTACTGGGGTTCGATGTAACGGGTGAATGCGTCGAGGGCTTCGTAATAGTGGTTGTCACAGTCGAAGTACTGGAACGGAAGCTGTGTCGTCATCGCGGCGGTGTCCTTTCTGTGGCGATGATTCAGTTGCGCGGCAAGCCGAGGACCATCGACGCGATGATCGTCAGCTGAATTTCTGGCGTGCCCCCGCCGATGATCTCGGCAGGTGTGTCGAAATACGGCTGGACGACTGCCGGTTCGGACTTCTGCAACATCGCGGCGCGACCGGTCAGTCCAAGCGTTGCGGTCCACGCGCGGCGCAACAGCGTGACCATCGCGTATTTGGCGATGCTGGACGTCGGACCGGAAGCCTGCCCTTCGACGAGCCGAAGGGTCTCGCGCAGCACCAGGGCTTTGATCGCTGTGCTGTAGGACTCGACATTTCCGAGTGCGTGCAGCGCTGCATCCTGTTCCGGGCCCGCAATTTTGGCTTCCCTGCGAAGCGCCTCCGTTCGGTCGATGGTGACGTAATTTCCAATGGCTGTTCGTTCGACCGCCATCGTCGATACCGCCAGGCTCCACCCCTCGTCCGGTTCACCGACGAGCATCTCGTCGGGCACGAACACATCGGTGAGAAACACTTCGTTGAATTCAAAACGCCCGCTGGCCTGTTTGATCGGCGAGACTTCGATACCGGGTGACGCCATGTCGATGAGGAAGTAGCCGATGCCGCGATGCTTCTTGGCTTCGGGATCCGTTCTGGCCAGCAACGCCCCGAACTCGGCCTGGTGGGCCATCGATGTCCAGATCTTGTGTCCGTTGATCAGCCATCCACCGTCGACCTTCGCGGCCCGGGTGGACAGCGACGCCAGGTCCGACCCTGCACCGGGTTCGCTGAACAGCTGGCACCATGGCTGCACACCGCGCACGATCGGCTTCGCGAATCGCTCACGTTGCAGGTCGGATCCGCTGTTGAGAATCGTCGGAAGGATCCATTCGGCGATGCCGAGCGACGGTCGGACCAACTCGGGCCGCTTGCCGAACTCGTCGGCGATGATCACCTGCTGAACCGCTGAGGCGCCAATGCCCCACGGCGCGGGCAGATTCGGCGCCACCAACCCCCGCTGCACCAACAGGTCTCGTTGTGCACCAATGGCCAGTCCGGGGGTCCTGACATCCCCGGAATAGTAATCGTTGGACAGCCCCAGGGCCTCATCCAGTGTGGCTGCCACCCCGGCCCGGAAATCGGATTCGATGTCCCCCAAGTTGACTGTCGTGGAGCGCTTTACCGTGCATGCCAGCTCGCCGGCCGACCGGGTCCAGCGGGTCATGGGACCCAATGACGCCGCCAAGCTGGTGACACGCCGCCAGTACAGATGGGTGTCGTGCTCCCACGTATACCCGATGGCGCCGAACATCAGCAGCGCGTCGAGCACCAGGTCGGACGCGGCGCCGAGCGCCATCACAGCAGCCGAGGCCGCCGCGAGTTGATGCTGTTCGATGGGCTCGCTTTCGGCGCGGATCGCGTCCCAGGCCGCTGACGCGGCAAGTTCAGACGCGACCAGCAGCGTCGCCGCTTTGTGTTGCAGCGCCTGAAAAGAACCGACTGGCCGGCCGAACTGCTCACGCGTGCGGATGTATTCGGTTGCCGTGTCAGCGCAGCGTCGCACCGCTCCGGCGGCCGCACATGCGGCGAGGCCCACCACGAGGCAACGGGCCCGATCCACAGGGATGCCGGATATCTCCGAGCTTTCCGGCACGATGTGGTCGGCGAGTTCGACGACACCCACGTCGGTGCACAGGTCCGTGCCCTGCTGCGATTCGATCGTCACGCCCGGGCCCGGAGCGACCACAAACCATCGCAAGCCGCTATCCGCGGTACGGGCCGGAAGCAGAATGCGTTGCGCTGCACAGATTCCCAGTACCGAGTCCGATGCTCCGTTGAGTCGCCAGGAGCCTCCTTCGGAGACGGCACGAATGTCGCAGTGCTCGGGCAAGACGACGACCGCCGTCGCCCCGGCGGCCAGATCAGTCAGCAGCGGTTTGACGGAGGCATCGGCGAGATTTGCCACCGCGCTCGCCGTGACCGTGCTCAGCACCGGACCGGGTAGCAATGCCGCCGCCGCCGCTTCGACCACACATGCGGTGTCGGCCAGGGTGCCGTCTTGGCCGCCGGCATGACCTGGAAGGTGCACCGCATGAAACCCGTTATCGACGAATTCCTGCCACCACGATGGTATTTCACCAGCCGAGATGGAACCGAACGCAGCGCGGGTCTTTTCGATCGGCGCGTGGCGAACGGCGAAACGACGCACGGCGTCGACAAGTTGATCCTGCTCAACGGTGATCGCCAGTGTCATCGATCGTCAGCCTTCCAGCCCGAGAATACGAGCGGCGTTGCCGTACAGGAACTTCGGCCAGACTTCGTCCTTGAACGGAACATTGGGCAGGTCGCTGAAGATCCGCTCCAATGAGAGGCCCATCGGAAAATAGCCGGCGTAGAGGATCTTGTCGGCGCCGCGGGAGTTCGCATAGTCGATGATGGCCTTCGGGTAATACTTGGGCGCGAACGCCGATGTCGAGTAATACAGGTTGGGCCACTTCAACATGAGCTTGACCGCGAGCTCTTCCCACGGTTCGCAACCGTGGCGGGTGACGAACACCAGGTCGGGGAAGTCGAACATCACGACGTCGATGCGTGAGACTTCCTGGCACGCAAAGGGAACTCGCGGCCCGGGGATGCCCGCGCAGACGAAGATCGGGATGCCGAGTTCGACGCAGGTGGCGTAGACCGGATACATCTTCGGATCGTCGATCGGAACCTGGGGAAACGTTCCGGCGGGAAACACTGACGTCGCACGGATCCCGAACTGCTCGTAATCGCGACGAATCGCGTTCACCGAGCCCATGACGTCATTGGGGTCGGCGAGCGCCCCTGAGGGCACGAAGCGGTCCGGGAACATCTTGAGTGCCGACTGTGCGGAGTCTTCACTCACCCCGATCATCGCTTTCTCGATGCCGAATCGGTCCATCTGCTGAAGCACCAGCGACACCGGGTCGTCGGTGGGCAGACCCTGCGGGACGTCCTTGAACATGTATTCGACCGGAAACTCGAAGTCCTCTTTGGATTCGCGGTCCTTGGTCTGTTTACGGATGAAGTCGTACTGGGCGGAACCTTCGTGCGGAAATCCGATCATCGTGTCGATCACCGGTAGGCCCACCGGTCCTGACATGAAGCCTCCGATCGCACTGGCATTCCACGAGCAACGTTGCCGCCGATCAATACTGAAACATGGTTCTACTGAAGTCAAGATTGAGTAATGACTTGAGCTGCGATAACGTGGCCAAACCGTCAGCATCGAGATGATCGATGAGAAGTAGGTTCTACCCCTCGTCAAGCCGACCCGGAGGTCGCACCGTCAACACTCCCGTCCAACGGCCTGATACCGCCGTCGCATCGCTGGCGGATATGACAACCCGCCAGCTCGTCCGGCGGGCCACGATCATCGAAGCGGTCATCGATCTGATCGCCGAGGTGGGCGCCGATGCGGTACAGATGCGTGACGTGTCCAAGCGCTCGGGCGTAGCGCTGGCCACCGTGTACCGCTACTTCAATTCCAAGGACTACCTGCTCGCGGCGGCGCTCGAGGACTGGCAGAAGCGACTGACCCGCCGCATCATTGCCTCGCGCGCCGACCGCGTCGACCGGGACCCGCTCCCCGGCATTCTCGACTACCTACGACGGGCTCAGCGCGCATTTCACCGCAATCCGAATATGACCGCGCTGATGTTTCAGACGACGACGTCCACCGACCTCCAAGCCAGAGCCACCGTCGACCAGATGAATCGTACGAACACCGAGATGTTCAACAGGCTGCTGGAAGGTGTTGCGCCGGAGGATGTTCCCAATATCACCTTCGGACTCAACGCAGCCCTGAGCAGCTCTCTGGCCGGGGTACTGGCCGGGATGATGACGCTGGAGGAATCGCTGAGCCGCGTTGAATGGGTTGCCCGCGTTCTGCTGGCGAACGGCACTATGCGGTAGCGACCCTGGTGAAGACCAACGCCGGTCTGCCGGCACCAGTTTCACGTTTATGGCTGCGATCAGAAGCCTTTTGATACATGCCGCAACGACGAAGCCGGGAGCCGATGGTGCTGCCGCTGGATTCCGGATCGCACGCCCGGGCAAGGGCCATCACCTCACCCATGGTCGTGGTGTCTCCCACCAACGCGTAAGTCAGAGCCGGGTCCGAGAACAGCCCGGTGCCGATCTTGGCCAATGCCGCGCGAACCATCGCCGAGTGCCCGAACGGCATGTCGTCGGGAAGCTCGTCGACGGGCACGGCGCCCGGTGTTTCGGCGGGAACCCGGACTCCGACGACGATGGAGACGGTATGCCCGCGTTCGTCACGTCCGGGATCGCTGACCACATCGAGGATGGCCACGCCGCTGGTCACGTCGACACCGGCCTTCTCTCGGACGATGCGCCGCGCGGCCTGCTCGACGGTCTCTTGATCCCACGCCGCGAGCAGACCTCCGGGCAGCGTGGTCGCTCCGCGATGCGGCCGTCCGTTGCGGGTGATGAGTGCGACGCGCACGGCGCTGGGGCCGTCCTGAGTCAGGGCGACCACGTCCACCGACAGCCAGGTCCCGTGGACCGGGTGCTCCCCGTCCTTATAGGCGATGTTGGTCTCGCGCATCGATGTCATGATGGCGCCTTGTCCGCCTTGTGACGACGCTGGTACAACTCGGTCTCATACCGGAGCGTGCCGCGGACGTTGGCAAAGGAGCTTTGCCGCAACAGTTTTCCATTCTCATAGACGAGTTGGAGCTCCTGGTCGGCCTCTTGCTGCGGGTCCGCGTGCTCGATCAGGTACGGACGCCCGTCCATGGCGCGGCGGACGGCGAGCCGGCCGGTGGCGGATTTCTTCGTGCCGTCATCGGTGATGGGATCTTTGACGATGTCGCAGCCTTGTCCATCGATCTGAACCCACGTCGCCTTCATCGCCATCTTGAACGTGTCGCGGGTCTGGTACTGGTAGGTGTAGCTGCCATACCCGAAAACCACTGCGGTGGAGGCGAACCCCTGTCGCATCAGGTTCGACGTGATCGCGTCGGCGCGTTCGAAGGTGATCGAGTCGCCGTAGATTGCCCCAACGTGCGGGTCGAGATCCAGGTAGCCCTTGGCGTT
>CBAAAS010000005.1:0-19445 GCA_964658855.1 uncultured Mycobacterium sp. | reverse complement strand
GCGGCGGCGGTCGCCGACGCCGGTCGACGGCTGGCCGAGCGGCTGGGCCAAGTGGTCGGAACGGCCTCGCGGAACCGTGACGTCCTGGCCACCGACCGCCAGCAGCGTTCGGTTGCGTTGATCGCGGTCCGCGAGGAGGTCAACACGCTGGGCGCTCGGATCGGGCTGCTGACCGAGTCGCTGCACCGCGACGAGGTCGCCAAAGCGCAAGCGGCGCTTCGCATCGAGCAACTCGAGCAGATGGTGCTCGAGCAATTCGGCATGTCGCCCGACGTGTTGGTAGCCGAATACGGACCTGAGGTCGCACTGCCACCGACTGAGCTGGAGATGGCCGAATACGAGCAGGCCCGCGAGCGCGGCGAGCAGGTGACCGCGCCGGCGCCGCTGCTGTTCGACCGGCCCACTCAGGAACGTCGCGCCAAACGCGCCGAACGTGAGCTGGCCGAGTTGGGTCGGGTCAATCCGCTGGCCCTCGAAGAGTTCGCCGCGCTGGAAGAGCGCTTCAACTTCCTGTCCACTCAGCTCGAGGACGTCAAGGGGGCGCGTAAGGATCTGCTGGACGTCGTCGCCGACGTCGACGCCCGTATTCTGCAGGTGTTCACCGAGGCCTACGTCGATGTAGAGCGGGAATTCCAAGGGGTTTTCGCCTCGCTGTTCCCCGGCGGCGAGGGCAGGCTACTGCTCACCAACCCCGACGACATGCTCACCACCGGCATCGAGGTGGAGGCCCGTCCACCGGGCAAGAAAGTCAAGCGGCTTTCCCTGTTGTCCGGTGGCGAGAAGTCGCTGACCGCGGTGGCGATGCTGGTGGCCATCTTCCGGGCCCGCCCGTCGCCGTTCTACATCATGGACGAGGTCGAGGCGGCACTCGACGACACCAACC
Organism: uncultured Mycobacterium sp.; assembly: GCA_964658855.1. GTDB lineage: Bacteria > Actinomycetota > Actinomycetes > Mycobacteriales > Mycobacteriaceae > Mycobacterium. Next base: position 18,562 of record CBAAAS010000005.1, on the reverse strand, counting down.
TGCGGAGACTGATCGGCCTTTTCGAGTTGCTGCGGGCCAAGTCGCAGCTGATCGTCATCACCCACCAGAAGCCGACCATGGAGGTCGCTGACTCGCTGTATGGCGTGACGATGCGCGACGACGGCATCACCACGGTGATCTCGCAACGGATGCGGGGTCAGGATCTCGCCGCGACCGGATCCTAAGTTGTTGAGCTAGAACGCTGTTCAGCGAATTCGTCTCGATATAGAACGAACCCGGCTGCCAGCATGAGTGCTGACCACGCGATATACGCTGCCACCCGCACCGCGTGAGGTGAGGGTAAAAGGATCGGCTGCATCATGAGTCCGATGAATCCAGCGACAACAAAGATCACGCTCCAGCTGCGGCGCATAGGCCTGGCTGCGATTCCGAACGCGATCAAGGACGTGAAATTAACTGCGAAGAGTGCGCTTTCGGTTAGCTGCACCCACGACTGGTAGGTGCCGAACGCGATGGAAAGAATCATCTGCGCGACTGATGCGAGGGTCACGACGATGGAATTGATTCCGCTCGTCCATGCCAAGCGCTTGGCCCCTGGCAGCGTAATGAGCTCTCGTCGTGCCAAACCAAATCCCACGGCGAGAATCAGCCACGGGGCTGCCTCAAGAATATTAATCCTGGCAAGGAACACCACGAGATTGAGGCCTGCGAAGGCGATTGTCAGCGCGCCGAATCGTTTCAGCCGGACTTTGGCGGCAGCCGGGTTCGACGAGACCTCCTGTGTCGGCGGCCCATCAGCGCCCCGAGCCGCTGGGACCGGTTCCGGTGCCCCACGTGGTGCGCTGACGTCGGCAGCGTCTTCGGATCGCCGGGTTGCAGTGCTCACCGCCAGCGAATCCAGCGCACGTTCAGCGGCGACGCCCACCGCGCCAGGGGACGGCCCGTCGCCTGAACTACGTTCCGCCACAGCGGCTTCCATTGGGGTGGGCGCTGGGTCGGGCGCGGTCGACGCGGTAATGCCGACGGATGCCAGCACGCCATCGATATCAGTCCGTATTCGATACGTGACGTCCTCTCGGTCACGCAGTTTCTCTAGAAGCATCACGATGTCCTTGCGCGCCGCCTCGTTGTCGCCATCCTCTCGTAGTCCAACTTGCAATTGGGCGACCAATGCGGCCTGATCGCGGGGGCTGAGCTGGTCGGGGCCGGCGATGGTGGTGAACAGTCGGATCAGATACTCAAATGGCACCGGTGGTTCGGCCGGCAGCGGTGACGGGAGCGAAGCACGCTGTGACCGGACGCGGTTCAGCGCGTTGATCAGACGCATGGCTGTTCGCGCCGTCGGGCTGCGGTAGTCGATGGTCTGGACCGTCGCGAGGGGGTTGAGCTGCATGCTGTCGACGGGCCCGATCTGAATGGGAAGGATCGGGAGCCCGAGTTCTCGCGCGTACTGCAGTTCGGCTTGGCAGGGTTTGGACTGGATCGAGTTTTGCGATAACGCGAAAACAAAGACGTCACAGTTGCGGATCTGCTCGAGGATCGCGCGCCACCACGCTTCACCGCCGGCCAGCCGCTGGTCCAGCCAGACCTGCTCGTCGGCATCTTTGAGATCGTCGGTCAGGCTTGTGACCGCGTCTTTGTCCCGACTCGAGTAGCTGACGAACACCGCCACGGCTGCTCTCCTCTTAGCACGTTGGTCTGCGGTGCAGCATAAACTCGTCACCCTTTGTGTGCAGGCGCTTAGCGCACACTCTGCCGAGTCGTACTGCTATGAGGCCGTGCGGAGGGTTGCCACACCGCGGCCTGAGAGAATGTCGGCGTGTCTGAAACTCTGTGGATTGCAATCGCGGCCATCGCCGCGCTGATCGTCATCGCCGTCCTCGTAGTCGGACTGGTGCGTTACCGGCGACGGCAGATCAGTCTGTCGGCCGGTGAGCAAACCCCCACCCTTGACCGCTCCGGCGGCTACGCCGCGTCGACGGGAATCACGTTCAGCCGCACCGATACTGACGACCGGATCGACACCACCGGGCTGCCCGGCGTCGGCGATGACGCGGCCATTCCGCGCGATGCGCCGAAACGTCCGGTTTGCGATGTTCAGCTGCCCCAGCCGGGTACGGCCGCGCCACCGGTTGAGCCTGCGCTCCCCGTCGAGGAACCCGTCACACCGGAGCCGGTTACACCGCAGCCCGCGATAGAGGAGATCGCCCCGGCCGACGGGCGATTGGAACGACTGCGCGGTCGACTGGCCAGGTCGCAGAATGCCTTGGGCCGCAGTCTCTTGGGCCTCATCGGTGGCGGTGATCTCGACGAAGATTCCTGGGAGCAGATCGAGGACACCCTGCTGATCGCCGACCTGGGTCCGACGGTGACCAGCTCGGTGGTGGCTCAGCTTCGAACCCAACTCGCCAGCAGAGACGTCCACACCGAGGCCGATGCGCGCGCCGTGCTGCGGGAGGTGCTGATCGCCGAACTGCAACCCGGTTTGGACCGCTCGGTGCGCGCGCTTCCGCACGATGACCACCCTTCGGTGTTGCTGGTCGTCGGCGTCAACGGCACCGGAAAGACCACCACCGTAGGCAAACTCGCGCGCGTTCTGGTTGCCGACGGCCGCCGCGTCGTGCTGGGTGCCGCCGACACCTTCCGGGCCGCGGCTGCTGATCAGTTGCAGGCCTGGGGTTCTCGCGTGGGCGCCGAAGTGGTCCGTGGAGCCGAGGGTTCCGACCCGGCCGCGGTGGCGTTCGACGCTGTCGACAAGGGCATCGAGATGGGCGCCGACGTGGTCGTGATCGACACCGCGGGCCGGCTGCACACCAAGACCGGGCTGATGGACGAACTCGGCAAGGTCAAAAGGGTGGTGAGTCGGCGCGCGGCTGTCGATGAGGTGCTGCTGGTCCTCGACGCGACGATCGGCCAGAACGGCTTGGCGCAGGCGCGCGTGTTTGCCGATGTCGTCGAGATCACCGGAGCGGTGCTGACGAAGCTTGACGGCACGGCGAAGGGTGGCATCGTCTTCCGCGTCCAGCAAGAGCTCGGAGTGCCGGTCAAGCTGGTCGGACTGGGCGAGGGGCCGGACGACCTGGCGCCTTTCGAGCCGGCCGCTTTCGTCGACGCACTTCTCGGTTAATGGCGGCAACCCGCTGCGTCCGGCTACGCCGCCCTTGCGATCGCCGCGGCTAGACCGCGGCAACCCGAATCACGCCGAGTAGATGTAACACCGAGGAAACCTGTCAGCGCCGCTTTTTGTAACAACCACTTTGCAAGGTTCTCGTGCAGGCCGCAGGCACTCGTCGGGCGGCTGTCCAAGGCCGAGATGAGGTGATAGCGAGTGAGTGTCTCGACACTAGCCGTGAGTTTCCCGACAATGGGCCAGCCCGATACCGGCGACACCGCTTGGATGCTGGCAAGTTCCGCGTTGGTGCTGTTAATGACCCCGGGACTGGCGTTCTTCTACGGCGGCATGGTCCGCGCCAGAAGCGTGCTCAACATGCTCATGATGAGCATCAGCGCGATGGGCGTGGTGACGGTGCTGTGGGTGCTCTACGGCTACTCGATCGCATTCGGCGACGACAAAGACGACTTCTTCGGTGACCCGACCGAATACTTCGGCCTGAAGGGTCTGATCGGCGGCAACTCCGCCGCCGCCGCGGCAGGTAAAGCGGCGACCGATATCCCGCTGGCCGGAACGCTGCCGATGAACGTGTTCGTGGCGTTCCAGCTGATGTTCGCGATCATCACGGTCGCCTTGATCTCCGGCGCGGTCTCCGACCGGCTGAAGTTCAGCGCCTGGCTGGTGTTCGCTGGTCTCTGGGCGACGATCGTCTACTTCCCGGTGGCGCACTGGGTGTTCTCGTTCGACGGTGTCACTGCGGAGCACGGCGGCTGGATCGCCAACAAACTGCACGCAATCGACTTCGCCGGCGGGACCGCGGTCCATATCAACTCCGGTACGGCTGGCCTGGTCTTGGCGATCGTCCTCGGCAAACGCAAGGGTTGGCCGGGCACGCTGTTCCGCCCGCACAACGTGCCGTTCGTGATGCTCGGCGCAGGCCTGCTGTGGTTCGGCTGGTACGGGTTCAACGCCGGATCGGCCACTAGTTCCAACGGTGTCGCCGCGACGACGTTCATCACCACCACCGTCGCCACGGCGGCGGCGATGCTCTCCTGGCTCCTGACCGAGAAGATCCGGGACGGCCACGCGACGACGCTGGGAGCGGCATCGGGTGTGGTCGCCGGATTGGTCGCCATCACACCGTCCTGCTCGTCGGTCAACGTGCTCGGCGCGTTGGTGATCGGCACGATCGGCGGCGCGCTCTGCGCCGTGGCGGTCGGGCTGAAATTCAAGCTCGGCTTCGACGACTCGCTGGACGTGGTCGGGGTGCACCTCGTCGGCGGTTTGGCGGGCACGCTGCTGGTCGGTCTCGTTGCCGCGCCGGAGAGCCCTGCCATCAACGGCGTCGCCGGTGTGACGAAGGGCTTGTTCTACGGCGGCGGGTGGGGCCAATTGGAGAGGCAGGCGATTGGCGCGTTCAGCGTGCTGTTCTATTCCGCGATCGTCACGCTGATCCTTGCCCTGATACTCAAGTACACGATCGGGCTGCGTCTGAGTCCGGAGGAAGAAGCCGCCGGCATCGACGAGTCCCAGCACGCGGAGAGCGGTTACGATTTCGCGGCAGCGGGTGGCTCGTCGATTCTTCCCCATGCGAGCCTGCCGGAGCCGGAGGGCGCTCGTGGTCACGGCTCGGAAGATCGAGTGGACGACAAAGTAGAGGCGGAATAGAGATGAAGCTGATCACTGCGATCGTCAAGCCGTTCACACTCGAGGACGTCAAGACCAGCCTCGAGCAGGTCGGAATCCTGGGGATGACGGTCAGCGAGGTCCAGGGGTACGGCCGGCAGAAGGGCCACACCGAGGTCTACCGCGGCGCCGAGTACTCCGTCGACTTCGTGCCGAAGGTCCGCGTCGAGGTGTTGGTCGAGGACTTCGACGCCGACAAGGTGATCGACAGCATCGTGCGTTCCGCCCGGACCGGAAAAATCGGTGACGGTAAAGTGTGGGTGAGCTCCGTGGAAACCGTCGTGCGAGTTCGCACTGGTGAGCGCGGAGCGGATGCAATCTGACACAGGCCGCTGGGGAAGACCCCTTCGGCTTTGCCGATCCGACCAGGATTGGAATGACGCAGCGCGACCACGAGTCACCTGATCCGCCAGGACACGAGGCCACGGCGGGCAAGATATCGGGTGCGGCAAACGATTTGGCTGCCGCCCGGGAGAAGTTACTTGCCCGCGGGCCGAGTGAGCTCGACTCTGCCGCTCTTCGCGAAGCGTGGGGCGAGCTGCACGAATTCTGGTTGACGACAAAGGCTTCCGAGATCGGCATCATGCCCGGCAGCGGTTTCGCCATTGTCGCCACGGGTTCATTGGGCCGGCGCGAGTTGGTGCCCTACTCCGATCTGGACCTGCTGCTGTTGCACGACGGCATGAACACCGACTCTGTCCGAGACGTCGCCGATTCACTCTGGTATCCGTTGTGGGACGCCAATATTCGTCTCGATCACAGTGTGCGTACGGTCGCACAGACGCTGAAGGTCGCCAGCGCAGACGTCTCTGCCTGCCTGGCGATGCTCGATACCCGGCACATCGCCGGCGACGAGGAATTGTCCGGCCGGCTCATCGACGGAATCCGCCGCCAGTGGCGGTCCGGAATCCAATCCATCTTCGGTGAAGTCGTCGATGAGACCCACGCCCGGTGGCGCCGCTTCGGCGAGATCGCCCACCGGGCCGAGCCCGATCTGAAATCGGGCCGCGGCGGCCTGCGCGATATTCACCTGCTCGACGCACTGGCCATCGCTCACCTCACCGACCGGCTGGCCGTGGGCGAAGCCGACGACCCGCTGGGCTCGCTGACAGGCGCCCACCTGATGCTGCTCAACGTCCGCACCGAACTGCATCGGGTCTCGGGCCGCGGTCATGACCAGGTGCTGGCCCAGTTTGCCGATGAAATCAGTGCTGCGCTGCACATCGGCGACCGCTTCGACCTATCCCGGGTGCTCTCCGACGTGGGACGCACGATCAGCTATCGCGTCGACGCCGGGCTGCGAACCGCTTCCAATGCTTTGCCGCGGCGTGGCATGTCGGCGATCCGCCGGCGCCCGCGCCGACCGCTCGACGAGGGAGTGGTCGAGTACGCCGGTGAGATCGTGCTGGCCCGCGATGCCCGACCGCAAAGCGATCCCGCGTTGCTCTTGCGCGTGGCGGCCGCGTCGGCGGTCACCGGATTACCGATTTCGGTGGCCACTCTGACCCGGCTGGCCGATACCGCGCCAGAGCTGCCGACTCCGTGGCCCCGTGACGCGTTGGACAACCTCCTGGTCATGTTGGCCGCGGGCCCGGACACCATCGCGGTCATCGAGACGCTGGATCGCACCGGGCTGTGGGGCCGGCTCTTCCCGGAGTGGGGAGCGGTGCGGGACCTGCCGCCGCGCGACGTGGTACACATCTGGACCGTCGATCGCCACCTCGCCGAAACCGTTTCGCGAGCAAGGATTTTCACTACCCGAGTGGCAAGATCCGACCTGTTGATCCTGGCCGCGCTGCTGCATGACATCGGTAAGGGTCGCGATGCCGACCACTGTGTGTTGGGAGCGCAGCTGGCCACCCAGATCGGCACCAGGCTGGGCATGTGGCCGTCGGACATCGAGCTGCTGTCCACACTGGTTTTCCACCACCTGCTGTTGGCCAAGGTCGCGATCCGGCAAGACCTGAACGATCCGCAGACCATCGCCGGGGTCTGCGAGGCGCTAAATGGCGACCCCGTGCTCCTGGACGTGCTGCACGCGCTGACCGAGGCCGACTCGTTGGCCACCGGGCCGGGGGTGTGGAGCGATTGGAAAGCCTCGCTGGTCGGCGATTTGGTGCGACGATCGCGGATGGCGATGAACGGCGAGGCACTGCCGCAAGCCGATCCGCTGGACCCCGAGTACATGGCGCTGGCCGCTGACCGCAAGGTGCACGTCGAACTGCGGCCTAGCGCCGACCGGCGGCTGCACCACGCGGTCGTGATCGCGCCGGACCAGCGCGGGCTGCTCTCGAAAGCGGCCGGGGTGCTGACGCTGAACTCGCTGCGCGTCCATTCGGCGTCGATCAACGTTCAGGACGGCGTTGCGATCAGTGAATTCGTGGTGTCACCACACTTCGGCAGTCCGCCCGCCTCGGGCTTGCTGCGCCAGCAGCTCATCCGCGCGCTGGGTGGGCAGTCGGACGTGTTGGGCACGCTGGAGCAGCGGTCAGGTGACACAAAGCCCAAGCCGATCGGTGATGCGCCGACCGCGGTTCCGGTCCATCACTCGTCCGCGCCGCCACGGATCATGTGGTTCGAGGGCACGCCGGGCCGGCTGATCATCGAGATCCGGGCCAACGACCGCCCAGGTCTGCTGGCGCTGCTCACCGGTGCGCTGGAGCGCGCCGGGGTGGACATCGATTGGGCCAAGGTCACCACGCGAGGGTCGATGGTCGACGACGTGTTCTGCATCGCGCTGCCGGAGCGCAGCGCGGCATCCAAGGCGACTGGTGAGCCGGGCTCGAGCACCCGATCGGCGATCGAGCACCACCTGTTGGCGATCCTGGAACGCCCCAAGACCCCGCAGGACGCGGCCGCGGTCTAACCGAGCAGGCGCGTCCGCAGCCAATCGTCGATTCGTTCGGCGACGCTCGTCCAGGCAGGCTCCTGCATCATGTTGTGTCCCATATCGGGAAAGAACTCCGCCTTGGTTTGGTAGGCCCGTGCCGTGGCGCGCACCTCGGCGTTGGTCACCATGCCGTCGTCCTCGGCGCCTAACACCAACACCGGGGTGCTCACCCGCTTCGTCCTCACCCGTCGAATCAGCGGGTCGACGAGAGAAGCGCGCACTGCCTCGGGTTGCACACGCGCAGCGCATGATTCGACGATGTCCTCGGGCGTGTGAGCGCTGAAGAGGTGTTCACGAACCAGTGGCGTGGTACCGATGAAGCCGGTCAGGTTCCCGACCGGTAGCGAGCGCATGGAAATCCACGGATGGCGGCTCCAGATCCGCGCTGCCAGCCCCAGCACGCCCTGCGGCGGCACCGATGCCACCAAGACCGCGGCCGGGGCATCGTGGTTCTCCAGGTAGCGCTGCACGACGAAGCCGCCCAGCGAATGCGCGATCAGTACTGGGCGGCCGCCGAGGCTCTCGGCGGTGGTGCGCACGTCGTCGACGTAGTCGGCGATCGAGCACGCGTGGAATGGCTTGTCGGTCGGGCTGCCGCCGTGGCCGCGCAGACTCACTGCCACCGCGCGGTAGCCGGCGTCGGCGAAGTAGTCCACGAAGTTGCCCCAGCAGGAGGCGGAATGCCAACCGCCGTGGACGAACAGCAGCGGCACCGGATGCGCGTCGTCGCAGGATCCCTTGTCGATCACCTCGAGCATGCGTCGATCATCACCCAGCTAGGGTGGAAGGCGTGTTTGAATCGCTGTCCGACCGGCTCACCGGCGCCCTGGCAGGACTTCGCGGCAAGGGCCGGCTGACCGACGCCGACATCGACGCCACCACCCGCGAAATCCGGCTGGCGCTACTGGAGGCCGACGTATCGCTGCCCGTGGTCCGGTCGTTCGTCAGCCGCATCAAAGACCGGGCCAAGGGCGCGGAGGTCTCCGGCGCCCTGAACCCGGCTCAGCAGGTCGTCAAGATCGTCAACGAGGAACTGGTCGGCATCCTCGGCGGCCAGACCCGCACGCTGGCGTTCGCCAAGACGCCACCGACCGTCGTCATGCTGGCCGGTCTGCAGGGTTCCGGCAAGACCACGCTGGCGGGCAAGCTGGCGCTGTGGCTGCGCAACCAGGGTCACACCCCACTGCTGGTCGCCTGCGACCTGCAACGGCCGGGCGCGGTCAACCAGCTGCAAATCGTTGGGGAGCGGGCCGGAGTCGCGGTATTCGCGCCGCACCCGGGCTCCTCGGTGGACACCGATCACGGCGCAGCCCCCGGTGACCCCGTCGCCGTCGCCGCCGCCGGGCTCGCGGAGGCGCGCGCCAAGCACTTCGACGTCGTGATCGTCGACACCGCCGGGCGGTTGGGTATCGACGAGGAAATGATGGCCCAGGCCGGCGCCATCCGTGCCGCCGTCGACCCCGACGAGGTCATCTTCGTCCTGGACGCGATGGTCGGCCAGGACGCGGTGGCCACCGCGCAGGCGTTCGGCGAGGGTGTCGGCTTCACCGGTGTGGTGCTGACCAAGCTGGACGGCGACGCCCGTGGTGGTGCCGCGCTGTCGGTACGCGAAATCGCCGGGGTGCCCATTCTTTTCGCATCGGCCGGCGAGAAGCTGGAAGACTTCGACGTCTTCCACCCCGACCGGATGGCCGGGCGCATTCTGGGTATGGGCGATGTCCTGAGCCTGATCGAGCAGGCCGAGCAGGTTTTCGACGCAGACCAGGCCGAAGCCGCCGCGGCCAAGATCGGTTCCGGTGAGCTCACGCTCGAGGACTTCCTCGAACAGATGCTGGCGATCCGCAAGATGGGCCCGATCGGCAATCTGCTGGGGATGCTGCCGGGCGCGGGGCAGATGAAGGAAGCCTTGGCCGCCGTCGACGACCGGCAGCTCGACCGGCTGCAGGCCATCATCCGCGGCATGACGCCGCAGGAGCGGGCCGACCCGAAGATCATCAATGCCTCACGGCGCCTGCGCATTGCCAACGGTTCGGGCGTGGCGGTCTCGGAAGTCAATCAGCTGGTCGACCGCTTCTTCGAAGCCCGCAAGATGATGTCCTCAATGGTCAGCGGCATGGGTATCCCCGGGCTGGGGCGTAAGTCGGCAACCCGTAAAAATGCAAAAGGTAAGGGCGGCAAGGGGAAGAAGGGAAAGAAGTTCGGACCGACACCGCCCAAAGTCCGCGGCCCGCTCGGCGCAGGATTGCCGGCCGGGTTCCCCGACCTGTCCAACATGCCGCAGGGCCTCGACGAATTACCGCCGGGGCTGGCCGATTTCGACTTATCCAAGCTGAAGTTCCCGGGCAACAAGTAGTGCCTCACCACGTTCGAGGGATCGGGCTACCCGACGAAGAACTCATCGAACTGTGGATCGACGGCGACAGGATCAGCCGCGAACCGATCGGCGGCGCCGACACGCTTTTCGACGGCGGCTGGATCCTGCCCGGGCTGGTCGATGCCCACTGCCATGTCGGGCTGGGGCCGGGAGGCGGTGTCGAACTCGAGGAGGCGATCGCCCAAGCCGAGGCCGAGCGTGAGGCCGGCGCGCTGCTGCTGCGCGACTGCGGATCGCCGATCGACACTCGCAGCCTCGACGACCGCGACGACCTGCCGCGCATCATCCGCGCCGGCCGGCATCTGGCCCGCCCCAAGCGCTACATCCCCGGCCTACCCATCGACATCGAAGACGAGACACAGCTCCCCGACGCGGTGGCTCTGCAAGCACAGCGCGGCGACGGCTGGGTCAAGCTGGTCGGCGACTGGATCGACCGCGGCATAGGCGATTTGGCGCCGCTGTGGTCCGACGATGTGCTGACCGCGGCGATCGAGGCCGCCCACGCCAACGGCGCACGAGTGACGGCGCATGTCTTCGGCGAGGACGCGCTGCCCGGACTGATCAAGGCGGGCATCGACTGCATCGAACACGGCACCGGGCTCACCGACGACACCATCGAGTTGATGGTCGAACATGGAACGGCCTTGGTGCCCACGCTGATCAACGTCGAGAACTTTCCCGGCATCGCCGACGCCGCGGCGAAGTATCCGACGTACGCCGCGCACATGCGCGACCTCTACGCCAACTGCTACCCGCGACTTGCCGCAGCCCGGGATGCCGGCGTGCGCATCTTCGCCGGCACCGACGCCGGCGGCATGATCGTTCATGGACGTATCGGCGACGAGGTCGAGGCGCTCAAGGGCATCGGGATGAGTCCCACCGAGGCGTTGGGTGCGGCGTGCTGGGACGCTCGGCGCTGGCTGGGCAGGCCGGCCCTGGACGACGGTGCTTCGGCAGACCTGTTGTGCTACAAGGACGATCCCCGTCACGGGCCCCAGGTGCTGCAACGCCCGGACATGGTCATCCTGCGCGGGCAGCTGTTCTGAACGACCGGACCGCTCAGCCCGGGATGGAGTTCGGATCGAGACGGTCGGTCGGTACCCCATTGATGTACGTGGCGAGGCCGTTGCCCATGGACCAGTCCGCGGGTTGAACGGTCATGAGGTTGAAGAAGACGTCCTCCGGGCGTACGTGCAGCTTCTCCCGTAACTGGTCGACGACCGCCTTGTAGAACGCGGCTTTCTCTTCAGGGCTCGCGACGTCGAGAAAGATCAGCTGGATGAAGATGCAGTTCTCGGACCGGTAGATACCGAGGTAGTCGGCGTCGAAAAGGAAGTTCTCCGCCTTGTGCTCGGTGATGGTCTGAAAGCGATCCTCGGGCACTCCCAGGCATTCGATCATCTTCTCGTACACGACGTCTGCGATGGTGCGGCGGTATTCCGCCGACTTGCCCTCGATGAGGTCGATCCGGGCGAGCGGCATGACGGCGGTCCTTTCCAGCGCTGATGGGAACGAGAAGAGCTTAGAGGCGTTCCCTGCGAGTCAGGGTCTCTGTTAGAAACGGGACTATGGCGATCCCGGAATTCATCGTCGAGCTTCGCCGGCACATCGGCCACGCGCCGTTGTGGCTGCCCGGCATCACCGCGGTGGTCATTCGTGATGAGCAGGTGCTCTTGATCAAACGGTCCGATAACCATGCCTGGACGCCCGTCACTGGAATCGTCGAGCCAGGGGAGAACCCGGCCGATTGTGCCGTCCGGGAAGTTCTGGAAGAGAGCGGTATCCATGCGACCGCACAACGACTGGCCTGGGTGCACGTGACGCGCCCGATAGTCCATGTCAACGGCGATCACGCGCAGTACCTCGATCACGTGTTCCGGATGGACTGGGTGTCGGGCGAACCGTTTCCCGCCGATGATGAAAGCCTCGAAGCCGGCTGGTTCGATCTCGCGAAAATGCCGGACATCTCCGATGACATGCGCCGGCGGATAGAACACGCCAACATTAAAACGCCAAGCTCACCAACAGTTTTCGAGATAGGCATGTCATGATTTACACCGCCGACCGGCTCGCCGAGTTCGTGGTGGGGGCCGGGCAATCCGATCTTCGTGGGTCAGCACGGGCGACGCTGAAGCGCAACGTCCTGGACAGTGTCGCCTGCGCCATCGGCGCCCTTGACGGTGAGTTGATTCCCGCGATCCGCGCCCACGCCGAACAGTTCAGCGGACGCCCGACCGCGACCTTCGTGGGCGGTGGCCGCGCGTCGGTGGACCAAGCGGCTTTCTTCAATGCGGTGCTGGTGCGCTATCCGGATCTGCTCGACACCTACCTGACACCCGGTGGTCTGTGTCATCCCGCCGACAATTTCGGAGCGGTGTTCGCCGTCGCCGAACACGTCGATGCCAGCGGGGCGGACTTCCTGCTCGCTCTCGCGGTCGCCTACGAGGTCCAATGTCGTTTCAGCGCAGAGGTTCCGGTGATGGGCCGTGGGCTCAATCATGCGCTGCAGTTGGCGATGTCGGCAGCAGCCGGCTCGGCCAAGCTGCTCGGTCTCGACGCATCTCGTACGGCCGATGCGATCGCCGCATCCGCAGTGGACAACGTGTCGTTGGCCGCGGTGCACACCGAGCCGGTGTCGACATGGAAGGGAATCTCGCCGGCCATCACCGGGATGCGGGCCGTCTACGCGACGATGCTCGCGGGTCGTGGAATCACCGGTCCACGAGCCTTTTTCGAGGGGCCCAACGGCCTGGAACAACTTTTCGACCAGCCCATCGACCTGCGTGCATCAGACCGTTCACTGACTGCCGTCGAACAGACCTACCTCAAGCAGTACTGCTCGCTCATCCACGGCCAGGTTGTCATCGATGCGACGCTGGCATTGCGCGACGAACATGCGATCGCCGCGACGGACGTCGCGACGGTGGCCCTAGAGGTGTTCCAAGGTGCATTCGACATCGCCGGCGGTGGCCGCTACGGCGACAAGGACCACCCGTCGACCAAAGAGCAGGCGGATTACAACCTCAAATATCTGGTGGCGGTCGCGCTGCTCGACGGGCAGGTCGGACCCGAGCAGCTCGAGACCGAACGGGTCCGCCGCGGCGATGTACAAGAGCTCCTGGCGCGGGTAAATGTCCATGCCGCCGCCGACCTGACCCAGGCTTACCCGGAGCGCACCCAGGCCCGCGTGCACATCGTGCTCAACGACGGGCGCGAGTTTCACCGCGAGCAATCCGACTTCGAGGGATCGCCCACCCGCCCGATGTCATGGGATCGGGTGGTGGAGAAATTTCACTGGCTCGCCGAACCGTTCGCCGATATCGCGCTGCGCGGCGCGATCATCGACGCGGTGGCCAGGCTCGATGAGGTGCCGGTGGCAGGGCTCGCGGAGCTGCTGTCCGCCGTCAGCCCAGTAGCGCAGGGAGCCCGGACCAGGGGGCGACTGTAAAGCGAGTCAGAAAAAGATTGCGAGTACTTACTCTCTATGTTAGCTTCGGACCAACCCCAACGATGCGGAGAACAGCTGTGAGCTACGACGTGATCATTCGTGACGGACTGTGGTTCGACGGCACCGGAGGTGCACCGCAGACCCGCACGCTGGGTATTCGCGACGGAGTTGTGGTGACGGTTTCCTCCAGCCCGCTCGATGACACCGGCTGCCCCGAGGTCATCGACGCCAAGGGCAAGTGGGTTGTCCCCGGGTTCGTCGACGTGCACACCCACTACGACGCCGAGGTTCTGCTGGACCCCGGCCTGCGCGAGTCGGTGCGCCACGGCGTGACCACAGTGCTGCTGGGCATGTGTTCACTGTCGACGGTCTACGCCAACGCCGACGATGCCGCCGACTTGTTCAGTCGGGTCGAGGCGGTGCCCCGCAAATTCGTCCTGGGCGCGTTGCAGGACAAGACATGGTCGACGCCCTCGGAGTACGTGCAGACGCTCGACAGCCTGCCGCTCGGCCCGAATGTCAGCTCGCTGCTGGGTCATTCGGATCTTCGCACTGCGGTGCTGGGTCTGGAGCGCGCCACCACCCCCGACGTGGAGCCGTCCGAGGCCGAGCTCGACAAGATGGCGGCGATGCTCGACGATGCACTCGAAGCCGGAATGCTGGGCATGTCCGGGATGGACGCGGCTATCGACAAGCTCGACGGTGACCGCTTCCGTTCTCGCGCGCTGCCCTCGACGTTCGCGACGTGGCGCGAACGCCGCAAGCTCATCAAGGTGCTGCGCAAGCGCGGCCGGATCCTGCAGAGCGCGCCCAATGTCGGCAAGGCCGAGTCGGCGCTGCTGTTCTTCCTCGCGAGCAGTCCAATGTTGGGGCTGCGCAAGGCGGTTCGCATGAGCCTGCTGGTATCCGCTGACGCCAAGTCGATGCCATTTGCCGTACATGTCTTCGGCCCGGGTACTCGGCTGATGAACTTCCTGCTGCGCTCCAAGGTGCGCTTCCAGCACCTGCCGGTGCCGTTCGAGCTGTACTCCGACGGCATCGACCTCCCCGTCTTCGAGGAGTTCGGCGCCGGCACCGCGGCGCTGCACCTGCGAGACCAGCTGGAGCGCAACGAATTGCTGGCGGACGAGGAGTACCGCCGCAGGTTCCGTCGCCAGTTCGACCGCGTCAAACTCGGCCCGTCACTGTGGCACAAGGACTTTCACGAGGCCGTGATCGTCGAATGTCCCGACCGGACACTGATCGGTAAGAGCTTCGGCGCGATCGCCGATGAGCGCGGGTTGCATCCGCTCGACGCCTTCCTGGATGTTCTGGTCGAGAACGGCGAGCGGAACGTGCGCTGGACGACGACCGTCGCCAACCACCGGCCCAAGCAGCTCAACAAGCTGGCCAACGAGTCGAGCATCCATTTGGGCTTTTCCGACGCCGGCGCGCATCTGCGCAACATGGCGTTCTACAACTTCTCGTTGCGATTCCTCAAGCGCACGCTGCAGGCGTACCAGGAGGGGGAGCCGTTCATGACCATCGAACGCGCGGTGTATCGCCTGACCGGCGAGGTGGCCGACTGGTTCGGCCTGGACGCCGGGACGTTACGCGAAGGCGACCGTGCCGACTTCGTCGTCATCGACCCCGCGGGTCTGGACGATTCGGTGGACGGCTACCACGAGGAGAAGGTGCCGTTCTACGGCGACCTGAGTCGCATGGTCAACCGCAATGACGCCGCGGTGGTGGCGACGGGTGTGGGCGGCGCAATCGTGTTCCGCGACGGCCAATTCCGTGAGGGTTACGGAAAGACCGTGAAGTCCGGCCGGTACTTGCGAGCGGGCGCGGGTCAGCCGCAGCTCGCCGGCTCGAGCACCTAGGTCCGGTCGATGGCACGGACCCAGCAGCAGCGCCGTGAGGAGACGGTGGCGCGTCTGCTCGAGGCCAGCATCGCAACGATCATCGAAGTCGGGTACGCGAGAGCGTCGGCCGCGGTAATCACCAAGCGAGCCGGGGTGTCGGTTGGCGCCCTGTTCCGGCACTTCGACACCATGGGCGATTTCATGGCCGCAACGGCCTACGAAGTGCTTCGGCGCCAACTCGATTCGTTCACCAAGCGGGTCGCAGCCATTCCATCTGACCGGCCGGCGCTGGAGGCGGGACTGACAATCCTTCGAGACATCACCAGCAGCTCCACCAATGCGGTGCTCTATGAGTTGATGATCGCCGCGCGTACGGACGAGAAACTCAGCACGACGCTGCAGAACGTCCTCGAGCAGTACTCCAGCAAAATCTGCGACGCCGCTCGGGCTCTACCCGGTGCTGACGGCTTCTCGCAGGAGACCTTCCCCGTCCTGGTGGCGTTGCTGACCAACACTTTTGACGGAGCGGCGATGCTGCGGGCGGTGCTGCCTCAGCCCGAGATCGAAGACCGGCGCATCGCGCTGCTGTCGTCCTTGCTGAGCGGAATCGGCCTGCCGGCCTGATCGTCAGCTGTCGGTCAGCTTGCTGACCGCATCGTCCAGCCTGCGACACAACGTCATCAGCTCGTTGATGCCCAGCAGGGTGAGCGGCCGGTGGGTGGCCGGCCCGTCGGCAACTACGCAGAACGGTGTGGCGTCCCCGAGGGTGTCGCGAGTTTTCATCAACACGCTGATCCCGGCCGAACCCAGAAACTCGACCTTGGACAAGTCGACGATCAGACCCTTCGGCTTCTTGGCGAGCGCGGCGGCGATGGCCTCCGACAGTCCAGGCGCGGTGAGCATGTCCACGCTTCCGCTGACGGACACCACCGCCAGCCCGTCGACCTCTGATTCATGGGCGCTGAAGTCGTCGTTGTCTGTAACAGGTGGCGAACCAGATTCAGCATGTTGGTTTTCGGCCATCATCGATCTCTCATTCCTTACGTTTACCTGCGTCGACTACGGACTAACGCAGACATCGTTGGTAATGGCTGGCGACTCAACCGACGGACAGTGTCGACGCGTGTCGACGGGGCGCCGCGGACTGTCATATTGGACTCCTGTGCAACAGCATTCCACGGCATAGGAAGACTAGCCGAAACCGCGCCGACTGTCCCGAGAGGCTATAGCGCGCCGATTCCCGATTGAGGGCTGAGGGCAAAGCCCCAGTCGAGCAGGTTGCCGGCCTGATCCCAGTAGGTCGGCCCGCCTTCGTGCACGAGCCCGTACATCATGGCGACCACCAGGCGTCGCCCACCGCGAGCAGCCGCGCCGACGAATGTCTTGCGCGCGGCGTCGGTGAAGCCGGTCTTGCCACCGATCGCGCCCGGGTAACGCGACAGCAATTCGTCATGGTTGACGATCGGGTGGTCCCCGTTCTCGCCAGGAAATGGGGCCGACGGCTCGGCGGTGATCTGGGCGAACACCGGGTTGGCCATTGCCGCGCGGAAGATGACCGCCAGATCATGGGCCGTCGACCAGCCCGATCCGCGTGGACCGTCCAGGCCGGACGGCGTCGATGCGTGCGTGTTCACCGCGCCGAGCGACGCGGCCTTGGCGTCCATCTTGGCCACGGTCGCGTCCAGTCCGCCCAGCGAGTGCGCCAGCGTGTTGGCCGCGTCGTTGCCCGACACCAGCAGCAGGGCGTCGAGCAGTTGGCGCGTGGTGTAGGAGTGACCGGCCTTGACGCCGACGCAGTTGCACTCGACCTGGGTGTCGGCGGTGTCGGCGACAACGGTCGAGTCCAGGCTCAGCTCGTCGAGAGCCACCAGCGCCAGCAGCACCTTGATCGTGCTCGCCGGCGGGTGGCGAAGGTTCTCGTCGCGCGCGGCCAGCACCTGGCCTGAGTCGAGGTCCGCCACCAACCACGTCTGTGCCGGGCCGTCGGGAATGGGCACTGAGCCGACCGGCTGCACGCCGGTGTCAGCCCACGCAGTCGCGCCGGCGCCGAGAAAGAAGACCGCAGCCGTAACCGCGGCGATCAGCATCCGCATGGCAAGGCACCATACCGGCCCGCGCGGCAGGTCGTCGTGCTCGGTGCGTCAGACCAAGCCGCATCGTCGCCGGGCGGCAGGTGTTCAATCAAGCCATGTTGAGCCTCGCCGAAATCTCTGACCGGTTCGAAATCCAACAGCTGATCACCGATTACTCCACCGCGATCGACACCCGCCGCTTCGACGATCTCGATGCCGTCTTCACCGAGGATGCCTACATCGACTACACCGCCCTCGGCGGGATCGAAGGCAGCTATCCCGAGGTCAAAGCCTGGCTGGCGGAGGTGCTGCCGAATTTCCCGATGTACGCGCACATGCTGGGCAATTTCTCGGTCCGCATCGAAGGCGACACCGCGTCGTCCCGGACAATCTGCTTCAACCCGATGGTGCTGGGCGGCGATAAAGAGCAGATCATGTTCTGTGGCCTCTGGTACGACGACGAGTTCTCCCGGACCGCCGACGGCTGGCGGATGACCCGCCGCGTCGAAACGAAATGTTTCCAGAAAATCCTCTAGCGGTTGACCGCACTCGAGTGAATTTCTGACTTAAGGCCTGGTTCTGGCACAATAGGCGGCTGTCCGTCGCGCGACCCACCATTACGTGCGGTGCTTGTTCGTCGGTCACACATGCGAGGCAAAACCGGATCCGGGCATTCCCGCCCGAATCGCTGAATTGCAGCGTGACATTCGTAGGAGAAGTGGCTTCACCATGGCTGTGAAAATCAAGCTCACCCGGCTCGGCAAGATCCGCAACCCGCAGTACCGCATCGCCGTCGCCGACGCGCGGACGCGGCGCGAAGGCCGGGCCATCGAGGTCATCGGCCGTTACCACCCCAAAGAGGACCCCAGCCTGATCGAGATCGACTCCGAGCGTGCCCAGTACTGGCTCTCGGTTGGTGCGCAGCCCACCGAGCCGGTTCTCAAGCTGCTGAAGATCACCGGTGACTGGCAGAAGTTCAAAGGACTGCCCGGCACTGAAGGCCGACTGAAGCTCGCTGCGCCCAAGCCGAGCAAGCTGGAGCTGTTCAACGCGGCCCTCGCCGCAGCCGACGGCGCTCCCGACACCGAGGCCGCCAAGCCGAAGCAGAAGAAGGCTCCGGCGAAGAAGGCCGCCGCGGACAAGGTTGAGGAGGCCGCACCGGCCGCTGAAGCTGC
>CBAAAS010000004.1:0-19853 GCA_964658855.1 uncultured Mycobacterium sp. | reverse complement strand
AAGCGGTGGCGGCCCGCGCCACCCGAGTCAGCGTGGTGATCAAAGCCGACTGGCGACCCGGCGTCACCGACGCGATGACCAGCAAGACCGAGTCGGTCGAGCGGCACCTGTCCACGCAGTCCGATCCGCACGCCTAATGTCGTAGCAGTGAGTGCACGCGCGGGCATTGTCGTCACCGGAACCGAAGTTCTGACCGGACGGGTTGCCGACGCCAACGGACCGTGGCTCGCCGACCGTCTGCTCGAGCTGGGCGTCGAGCTCGCTCACATCACCATCTGCGGCGATCGCGCCGCCGACATCGAGGCGCAGCTGCGCTTCATGGCCGACGAGGGTGTGGACCTGATCGTCACCAGCGGCGGTCTGGGACCGACCGCCGACGACATGACCGTCGCCACCGTTGCCCAGTTCTGCGGCCGCGAGCTGGCATTGGATGTCGAGCTGGAGAACAAGATCGCCGACATCCTCAAGAACCTGATGGCCCGCATCGGTTCCGGCGATTTCGAAGCGATCCGGGCCGCCAACCGCAAACAGGCCATGGTCCCGGTCGGAGTGGTGGTGATGGATCCGGTCGGAACCGCCCCCGGGGTGGTCATTCCCGGCAAGCCGACCGTCGTCGTGCTGCCCGGTCCGCCGCGCGAACTGCAACCCATGTGGAAGACCGCGGTGCAGACACCCGACGTGCAGGACGCCATCGCCGGTCGAACGATCTATCGCCAAGACACCGTCAGAATGTTCGGGCTGCCGGAATCCGGTCTGGCCGAAACCCTGCGCGCCGCCGAAGAGGGCGTGCCCGAATTCGCCGGGCTGGAGATCACCACCTGCCTGCGCCGCGGGGAAATCGAGATGGTCACCCGGTATGAACCCGACGCCGCAGACACCTACCGTCAACTGACCGCGCTACTGCGGGATCGGCACGGCCCGCAGATGTTCTCCGAAGACGGCTCCACGGTCGACGATCAGATCGCCGGGCTGCTGACCGGGCGCCGAATCGCGACGGCTGAGTCTTGCACCGGCGGACTGCTGGCGGCACGGCTCACCGAACGGCCGGGCTCGTCTGCTTACCTGGCCGGGGGACTGGTGACCTACGCCAACGATGCGAAGTCCGAGTTGCTCGGTGTCGATCCGGCGCTCATCGAGAAACACGGCGCGGTGTCCGAGCCGGTGGCCGAGGCGATGGCCGCCGGTGCGCTAAGCCGCTTCGGTGCCGACACCGCGGTGGCGATCACCGGAGTCGCCGGACCCGGCGGCGGCACCGAAGACAAGCCCGTCGGGACCGTTTGCTTCACCGTGGCGCTGGCCGGCGGGGCACCGTCTACCCGGACTCTTCGGCTGCCCGGCAATCGCAACGACATTCGGGAAAGATCGACGACGGTGGCTATGCATCTGCTTCGTCAAACGCTGGATCAACACCGTTAGCATGACCGGGTGTCCTACCTGCTTCGGCCGTTCTCGCTGGCGTGGCGGTACTGGCCGCAGATAGCCGCGTGTTATCTGGTGGGCGTGCTCGCCCGTCGGGGCGCCGTCGAATGGGCCGCCTATGTGGGGCACAACAACGCCTTCTGGGCCGCGATGATCATGCCCTTCGCCGGTTTGGCGACGCTAGGCTCGTACGTGGCGATGTTTTTGGTAATCCGTCGCGGTGTGCCGGTGCTGGCGGAATTGCCGCGGCCGTCGCTGCGTGGCGCCGAATTGTTCACCACGATCGTCGCGCCATTCTTTGCGATCTACCTCGCGTGGAAGCTTTTCAAAGACGACTGGCTGGCTTACCTGCAACGCGCGCTCGATTACCAGATGGAGCAGGCATTCAGCGGAGTCGACGTCCACTCGCTACCGGTACCCAAGACGACGTGGATCGTCATCGTCGCCGCGTTGATCATTCGATACCCGTTGCGCTACTTCGCCGGCCGGCTACCGCGGTGGCTCACGGCGGTGCGCATCTACATCGACGCGCTGTGGGTCTTTCTGGTGCTGAGCTACTCGCTGTCGGCCGGATTCACCTTCTTGGTCAACCCGGCCGGATGGGTCGCCAAACGTCGAATTGTTGTGTGGTTCACCAGCACTCGAACCGAACTCTTTGCTCACTTCAAGCCGCTCGAGATCGCGTGGAAGGCTATGACGTGGGCGGTGAAGACCGTGTTCGGCGGTGCGGGAGTACCACTGATGTGGCTGGCCGTGGTCGGCATCGTCTACGGCGTGTCGACGCGGGCCGACTGGCGCACCGCCGCACGCCGAACCGTGGGCGAGCGCGGCGCGGCGTTCATCGAGAAAGTGGTGCCTTCGGGCCGCCTTCGGCGCGGCTGGGTAATAGTTCCGACGCCACTGCGGGGCAAGGTGTCTGACTATGCGCTGTCGAAGACCGGTCAGTACCAACCGGTCGTCGACTCGGCCAGGTTGATTTTGCACGGCGGCCCGGTCGCATTGGCAACGTATGTGCTCGCCTATCTGGGACTGGCGTGGCTTGACACAGCCGGCAGTTTCTACGGCGCGTCCAGCGACCACGGTTATTTATTCCGCGGCATGGCGTGGCTGATCGGCCCCAACGATCCGACGTTCTGGCATTCATTCACGCCGACGCTCGGATTGATCTCACAGCTGATCGTGGTGCCGCTGCGAATCGCCTTGATTGCCACCGCTTTCGGATATTGCTGGCTGCACGCGAGCCGCGCTCAGCTGACCGAGCTAGAGCATGAGTCGCAGGAGGATGGCGTCATCGGCGTCGACGACGTCGATCGCGTTGGGAGCGACGTCGCTGGGCAGCAGGAAGTCGAACTGCAAAGCGCCGGGCTTGCTACAGAACTCGGTAGCGCCGGGACCGAGCGGATAGACGACGCCGGAACTGGACTGGTCTTGCCATCGCCGCCGCCCATCGGTGAGGACCCCGATGCAGAGCCCCGTGGACGGGGCGCCCGACCGTTCGATGGTGACGACCGCTAACGTCGCGCCCTCCGGAACGGGCGGCGGCCCGCCGGGGCGTACCGGGAGCTTGGCGGCGCGGCGGACCGAACCCAATCGCCAGGTTTGGCCCAACGCCGACGCGCTCGCTCCCCGCGAGACGACCTGCCGCGGCACCACGCTCCGTCGGTAGAGCGACCACTGCGGAGACAATTCGACGATGCAGATGGTTGTGAGCGCGGCGACCACAACCGCGATCCCGATCAAGTTCCTCACCCACAGTCTGTTCATGCCGCCGGACCGATCTCGTACGGCTTCACCGTGACGACGTCGTCGCGTTCGAGCGGCCGGTTGTCCAGATCGATCACCACACGGCTGTTGAGCCGTTCATCGCCGTTGGACCACATTCGCAGTTGCAGCGGCGTGGTGATCGACGGCTGAATCAGTTCCGGCGCCACATCGAAAACCCAATATCCGTGTTGCGGCAGGCCCGGGTCGACACGAATACCGAAGCCACGCGCGGGAATGCGGATTGACGGCTGATATGTGTTGCCGCCCAACACCAGATCGGCCATGGGCAACTTCGAGGCTTCGATCGCTGACACCGTTGCGTCCACCACAAGCCACCGTCCGATGGGCGAGATGGTCCGCGAGGTGTATTCGTTCAGCGCGAATTTCCCTTTGGGCGCCACCCGCACTCTGGTGGCGGTGACAGCCAAGGAATGGCCACGCACCGGGCTGCCCAAACCGCCGTGCACGTCGAAGGGCGCGTATATCTGTGTCGGAACTGGCAAGTGGTGCCACAACACTGCGGCCGCGGTGACCAGTACCGCTGTCAGGGGTAGAACCGCTCGTCCGGCAACCCCGGCACGCACATCGTTCATTGTTTCATCACGGGCACATCAATCTGAGCGAAGCTGGTTTCACTGGCCAGCCAGTCCCTGCCGTAAGTGACCATCATTTCGCGCAACTGCTTCTGCCAAACCCGAAAGGCAACAGTGGAACCGGGCGCAACGGCGCGGCTCGGCAGCTTCCAGAGGAACAACACCTTCTCGGACAGTTTCGGGCCCAGCGATGTGACCATCGACGCGTCGGCGATACGAAACGCTCCCATGAATTCCTTGCTCGGTTGCTGCAGATCGAATTCTGCTTCCCTGACGCCCAGACCCAGGCCACCTTGGATCGGCCCGTCGTTGCGAACGGTGCTCACCAGGCCGAGGTAGATGCGTCCGGGTTGGGCGGGCATCACCACACGTTTACCGGCCCGGACGTCGTCGAGCAGTATCGCCTTATTGACGGTCGTCGTGAACTCGCCATCGCTGTAGGGCTGACCGGCTTTGAACATCTTGGGTTTGGCGTCCACGCTGTCCAAGCCGCCGAATAGCGCGGCGACCGCCACGATGGTGCCGGCGACCAGGTGCCACATCTGCACGAGTTTCAGCCGAGCCAGCTCGCCGCGGACGAACCGCTTGAGGTCGCTCAACATACCGCTGAGCCTATCCGCCACCATCGTCGGCGACAGCAGTCGCGCTACTTTGACTACTGCCGAACCGGATGCCCGTGGCGTCTTTGCCAATGGCCGTCAAGACAGCGACGGCGATCAGGACGGGCCCGATGGTCACAGCCAAGGCGAACGGGTAGCCATGGGTCTCGGCCAGCCGTTCCTGGATCGGCAAGTTGAACGCCGCCAGCAGATTTCCCAGCTGATAGGTGACGCCCGGGTAGAAGCCGCGGATGGCATCCGGCGACATCTCAGTCAGGTGCGCGGGTATCACGCCCCACGCGCCCTGCACCGCGAACTGCATCAAGAACGACCCGAGGCACAGCATCGCGGCGGTATGCGAGTAGGCGAACAACGGCACGATCGGTAGTCCCAGCACGGCGCAGAACACCACGGTGTGGCGGCGGCCGTACCGCTGGGACAGCGAGCCGAAAATCAGTCCACCGGCGATGGCGCCGATGTTGTACATCACCACAATCCCTTTGGCACTCGCGTGGGACAGCCCTGCGCCGCCGTCGTGGGTGGCCGAGAGAAACGTCGGGTAGACGTCCTGGGTGCCGTGACTCATCCAGTTGAACGCCGCCATCAGCAGCACCAGGTAGATGAACCGGCGGATAACCGCGGCGTTGCGCAGCACGTCGCGAATCCTGGTGCGAGTCAGTTTCATTCGGTCCTGCTCGGCCTCCCAGACTTCGGACTCCTGCACCCGGTACCGAATGATCAAGCTGATCAGCGCGGGGATGATGCTCAGCCCGAACAGCCAGCGCCAGGACAGCCCCAGGTGATCGATCACCACAAGCGACGCCACGGTCGCGAGCAGATAGCCGAACGCGTAGCCCTCCTGGAGCAGACCGGAGAAGAAGCCGCGCCGTTCGACCGGCACCTTCTCCATGGCAAGCGCGGCGCCCAAGCCCCATTCGCCGCCCATACCAATGCCGTACAGCAGTCGCAGAACAACCAGCACAGTGAAATTCGGCGCGAACGCGCACAGAAAGCCGACCACCGAATAGAACACCACGTCCACCATCAGCGGCAGGCGCCGGCCTACCCGGTCGGCCCAGAGTCCGAAGATCAGCGCGCCCACCGGACGCATCAGCAAGGTTGCCGTGGTCAGGAACGCGACTTCGGCCTTGGTGTGATGGAAGGTCTTCGCGATGTCGGCATAAACCAGCACCACGAGGAAGTAGTCGAAGGCATCCATCGTCCAGCCCAACAGCGCGGCGATGAACGAGTTACGTTGGTCCTTGGTCAGCGGCGGGTTCGCAGGCACTCGCACCATGTATCACACGACTTGCGGCGGTGTGGCGGGGCTGACGAGAATTCACTTCTTTTCGATGCTGTCCCAAAGCTCGATCATGGTGTGCAGAATCTCCTCGGCAAAGCCCAGGCCGGCGAGGTGGCTTTCACCCGGCAACGTGGTGAGCACCGCGTCGGGCAATCTGCTGACGACGTGTTGCCCGTGGGCGAACGGGACGATGTGGTCGCGGTCGCCATGCCACCAACGCACCGGAATCTTCACCTGGTCCAGCCGGAATCCCCAGTCCTTGGCGAAGACGACGACGTCGGCGAACGGGGCCGCCATTTGCTTGCGGGAACCGTTGAGCAGGTCGTCGAGGAACATCGCCTTGAACTCCGGTCGCACCAGCAGCCGCCGGTCGCCTTCGGGGGAGACCCGCGCGTAGAGGTAGAGCGCGGGCTCCGCGACCGGCTTGAGTAGCCGGATGAAGGCGGCTGCCGCCAAGCGGATCGGAAGTCCGGCCACCGCAAGCACCGGCGCCGCCAGCGTCCCGAGTGACATCAGACCGCCGCTGATCGCCTCCGCGCCGACCGTGGGCGCCACGCCGCCGAGCACCCCGACCGCGACGATCCGGTCAGGCATCGCCGCCGCACATCCCAGGGTGTAAGGACCGCCGCCGGAAAGTCCGATGACAGCCATCTTGTCGATGCCCAGGGTGTCGGCGACGGTGCGCAGGTCGTCGGCGAACGCGAGAACGTTGTCGTATTGAAAAGGGGTGGACGCCCCGATGCCCGGTCGGTCAATGCCGATCAACCGAATGTGATTGTCCTCTGCGTAGACGCGGGCTTCGGCCGGGATCTGCCGTCGCGCGCCGGGTGTTCCGTGCAGCCAGAAGATCGCGCGCCCCTGCGGATCGCCGAATTCGGCAAACCCCAGCTGGCGATCGTCACCGACCGCAATGTTGCCCTCTAGCTTGGGGCGAGCAATCGAATAAGCCATTACCGCAGTGTTACACGGGCGCGTTGCGCTAACTCTCGATACCCAACTTCTGGCACTCGCTGACGTAGAACTGTCAACCAATGGTGGGCGCTTAACTGTTGTCGAGTCGACGCTGTTACCAATACCCTCTTCCTTGCAGCGGTCGGGACGGAAGTTGGTGTCAGCCCGTCGCGACCTGAGCGGAACACCGTCTAAAGAGTTGAGGGGCTATGGCCGAATTCGATAAGCACGAAGGTGAAGCGCAGACGATTGTGAGCCTCGCCGACGCGGCGATGCACATGTACCGGGCGGCCATCGATTCGCTGCCTTTTCCTGAAGACAAGAAATTCCAGAAGCGCGCCGAGGTGGTGCTGACCGGTCTGCGGAAACTACGCGCCGCGCTGACCGAGGCCGCAAGCCACAGCCGGCCCACTCCCACCGTGATGATTGCGCTCAGCGATGTCCGGCGGCGCTACGACGACCTGATGGAGCGAGTCACCGATGCGCCCGGATCGAGCCTGGGACAACAGCTTTACAACGCCCGCGTACACGCCAAGCTGTCGGCGCACGAGGCGGCCAACGGGTTCGGGCTCCGGCGCGAGCTGCCCGACGAGCTGGAAGAAGGCGGCACGCCCACCGCGCAGGAGACGCGACTGGTGGAGCAGTTGATCGCCGCGATCCGCGTTGTGGCAGGGCTAGACGAGGTCGAACACGAGGCTGAGCCGCCGGCCGTCGAGGAGCACGTCAACGGCAGCAACGGCACCGACTGGGATGAAGCGCTGGCGCTCAACGGCGCCGGCGACGAGGCGCACGCCGCTCCCTAGCGGCATGCGTCAACGGATGGGCAGACCCGTCAGCGCCCGGCCGATAACCAGTCGCTGAATTTCGCTGGTGCCCTCAAAGATGGTGAAAATCTTCGCATCTCGGTGCATCCGCTCGACCGGGTAATCGCGGGTGTAACCGTTGCCGCCGAGGATCTGGATGGCTTCGTCGGTGACGTACACCGCGGTCTCGCTGGCGTACAGCTTTGCCATCGATCCCTCAGCCGAGTTGAACGGCTTGTCGTTTCGCTGCATCCAACTGGCCCGCCAGACCAGCATCCGGGACGCGTCGATGCGGCTCTTCATGTCGGCCAACTTGAAAGCAATGGCCTGGAATTCGGCGATCTTACGGCCGAACTGTTCGCGCTGCAGTGAGTAGTCCAGCGCGTATTCGTAAGCGGCGCGGGCGATACCGAGCGCCATCGCCCCAACGATCGGACGGGTGCGCTCGAAGGTCATCATCGCGGCCTGGCTCGAGGTGCGGTGCCCTTCCCGGATCTTGGCGATCCGGCGCTCGAACTTCTCCCGGCCGCCAAGGATCAGCTCGCCGGGGATGTGGACGTCATCGAGCACCACCTCGGCGGTGTGCGACGCCCGGATGCCGTGCTTCTTGAATTTCTGCCCCTGATAGAGACCTTTGGTGTCGGGCGGGATGATGAACGTCGCCTGCCCGCGGGTGCCGAGTTCGGGTTCGACCGACGCCACCACGATGTGGACGTTGGCGATACCGCCGTTGGTCGCCCACGTCTTGGTGCCGTTGAGCACCCACTCGTCGGAGGCCTCGTCGTATTTCGCCCTGGTGCGGACAGCTCCGACGTCGGAGCCGGCACCGGGTTCCGACGAACAGAAGGCGGCGAGCTGCGGGTCGCCCGGGCTGCCGAACATCTGCGGCAACCACTCGCCGATCTGCTGCGGGGTGCCGTTGCCGGCCAGAGCGGCCGCGGCCAGCCCGGTAGCCATGATGGACAACGCGATTCCGGCGTCGCCCCAGAACATCTCCTCGAACACCGTCGGCATGCCCAGCCCGCTGGCTTCTCCGGCCATCTGAGCGAACAGGTCCGGGGTGTAGAGCCCAACTTTGGCGGCCTCTTGAATAACTGGCCAGGGAGTTTCTTCGCGCTCGTCCCACTCGGCCGCCGCCGGCCGGATGACCGTGTCGGCGAATTCGTGCACCCAATCGCGCACCTGCACCACTTCATCGGATAACTCCAACGAGAAGGCGGCATCCATCAGGGCTCCTAGTGCTCGGTTGATGCGCGGTCGTTGAAACAACTGACAACTGACACATACAGTAAACGTTTGTATACTGAGTGAACAAACCAGCGGCTCGGAACCGGCTTCATTGCGCGGATTTGAGCAGCTAGACGACTTGTCGAGTCAGTTTGACACGCGTTGACCCAAAGGGGGCGACATGCAGCGTAGCGATATTCGGGCCGTCGGCGATCTGGCGGGGGAGGCGACTTCGGTACTGACCACCCTGGTGCGCGGCATGCACGCCGGTATCGCCGGCCGGGTATTCAACTCGATCGGACCGGTGGCGGCACCCAGTCGAACCATCCACGACGGTTTGACGCAGGCGATCTACACCGGGGTCGACCGTGGACTGCGTGGCGCGAGTCGCGTTGCCGGCACGGTTGCCGCCGAGATCTGGGGCAACGAGGTCGACGAGGCACTGGAATCACGCACTGACAGGATCGGCGCCTTCCTCGCCGCGGTCAACGGGATATACGGCGACGAGCTGACCGAGCACCAAAACCCGCTTGCCGGCGCGATGGTGGTTCGGCACGGCGGCAAATCGGTGGCATTGACGACCGACGATCTAGCCGCGGCGTATCCGGCGGCGACCGGTCGGGTCGTCGTCTTTGTGCACGGCTGGTGCCTGACCGACCGGGCCTGGCACCGCGCGCCGCGTGAGGGTGACGACCGCCGCAGCTACGGTGAGCGGCTACACCACGATCTGGACTACAGCCCAATCCTGTTGCGCTACAACACCGGACTGCATATCTCGGTCAACGGCCGCACGCTGGACGGGATCCTCGACCTACTACATGATCAATGGCCGGTCCCCATCACCGAACTCGTACTGGTGGGCCACTCGATGGGCGGGCTGGTCGCGCGCAGCGCATGTCATTACGGCGCCGAAGCGCAGCACGCCTGGACCGACGCGGTCAGTCGCGTGGTGTGCCTGGGCTCGCCGCATCTGGGCGCCGATATAGAGAAAGGCGTGAACGCCGCGTCGTGGGCGCTGGCCAAGTTGCCCGAGACCCGGGCGATTGCAGCCTTTTTGAACGCGCGCAGCGACGGCGTGAAAGATCTGCGCTACGGCGCCTGTCTCGATGATGATTGGCGCGACGCGGATCCCGACGAGTTCCTGCGTGACCGTTGCCGCGAGGCGCCGTTCCTACCGCATGCGACGTATCACTTCGTGTCTTCTGCGGTGGCGCCGCGGCTGCTCGGAATGTTGGCCGGCGACCATCTGGTGCGCCCGAAAAGTGCTGCAGGCCTTGGTCGGTCACGACGTATTCCGTTTGCGCGAGAGCATGGTCTGATACTGACCGGTTTGAATCACTTTGACTTACTCAACCATCCGCTGGTTTACGCAAAGTTGCACGACTGGCTGTCCCAGTCAGCGATCGCCCCTGGCGGCTTCGACGATGTGGGTCGCGACGTCAGCAGCGACCGCTAGCGACCGCTCGTCGGTCGCGCGGTGATACCGCCCGGCGACCGGGTCATAGGCGGCGCCCGCGATCGACCCGTGGTCGGCGGGTAAGTCGACCACCTGCACCGGCCAATCGGCCCGCCTCAGCGCCGCGGCCAAGTCGTGGGCCGCCGATACCGGAATGACCCGATCGGCCACCCCGCTCAGGAGAGTGAACGGAGTTGGATGTGCAGCGTGACGCAGTTGAGTCGCCGGCAGCTGATTGAAAATCGGATCGGGGACCATGAATGCACCGGCCAGGGTCACGGTATGCGCGAAGGCCACGCCCAGTTGCTCGGCCTGGATCGTCAGCGCCGCTGCCGCCAGGCCTCCCATCGACCAGCCGACCAGCACCACATCATCGGGCTCGTGGACCCGCTCGCGGGTGAAGTGCACCGAGCCCAGCAGATCGGCGCGACCGCCGTCTGCGGCATAGGAATTCCAGTCAGGCGCAACGACGCCCAGACCATGCCCCGCAATGAGCTCAGCGAGCGACCGGACCGAGGAACGCGCATCGGCTTGCTGGCCGTGCCATAGCAGAACAGTGGACTGAGAGGGTTCGCCGAAGACGTCCGCCATGCGACCGGCGGCGTATTCGACGGTTTGCATTCGTGTCGGGCGGCGACTACTTGGGCGGGGCCGGGGCTGGTGCCGGCGGTGCTGCCGGCGCCTGCGCGCCTCCGCCACCGATCAGCGTATTGAGAATGCCCAGCCCTATCCCAGCCTGTTCCGGGGACTTGCCCGGATCGGGGACCGCGGCGTCATTCTTTTCCCACGCCTGGCAGCCGGTCGTTTTGAACGTCTTGTCGGTCGGATCGATTCTCACGATCTGAGGCTTCTTGCTCATCGCGTTGTCGAGCGGCTGCTTGGTGTCGTCGCCGAGACGCTTCCAGTAGCAGACGCCGGTGCCGACAGGTCCCGCCGAGGTGTAAACGCCCGGGACGATGTCGGTGCCGACGTTGTACACGCCGTCGTGGTCGATCGTGGTTTTTGCCGGAGCGGGCGCAGGTCCGTGTCCGGGGGACGGCGCGGGTGCTGGTGAAGGAGGCGCGGGCGCAGGGGCAGGATCGGCGACGGCCAGGCCGGCCGAGGCGCCCCAAGCCAGCGCTATCAGGGCCACAGCGGCGGCAATGGTTGGCTTAGACGTCACGAATAGCAGCATACGGACTTTGCGAAACCCGCGTCAGCGCCGAAATCGGGGATTACGCGGTTTTGTTGAAGAGGGGCAGCAAGAGACGACGCCGGGCCGTAGTGGCATCGGCGAAGTACTGCAGGGCCTCGTGCACCGTGGTCGCGGTGGGGAAGGTGATGTCCTCGTGGGTCACCAGCAGCGTCAGGCTCACGGCTTGGCTGGGGATCAGGGCCCATTCCAGGCCGGCCTCGGTGCAGGCGTCGTCGACGGCGTAGAGCAGTCGCACTGCCTGCGCGCTGAAGGTGTCCAGACCGGTCAAGTCGAGAACGAGCGGGTTGTCCGGAAGGTTGAAGCGCCGGGCGTAGTCAATGACCTGATTGACGTTGCGCGCGTCGACCGTCCCGGTGATGGTGACCACCGTCGCGAGGTGACGGCATTGAGCGCGCACCGCGGCGCCGTTGAGATCGGCAGGGAGGTGGGCGTGTCGCGGCGCCAAGTACGAAGCTGCCGTGGTATTCGAGTCGTTCATTTGACGCGCCCCCGTTTCAAAACAGTGTTACTGCAATATCAGGATCAGCGATGACCCTGACCTGTTTGAGACGCTAATTGCTTACTCTAAGGTCACGTGTTCCAGCGTTTAATACTTTGCTAAGAAACAATTTCACTTGCTCGCAACAAAGTTCGGGTTTAACCCCAGCCATCCCAGAAAGTCACGGTCTCGGCCGGCGGGCGTGTCGCCGGCCGGAAGTCGGTTCCGATGGTGTAAGCCACCGGAAACAGCGCGGCCTGGGTGACGGTGTCCGGGATGCCCAGCAGCTCGCCCACCTCTCGCTCCTTGGCCAAATGCATTGTCGTCCAGACTGATCCGAGCCCGCGCGATCGCAGCGCCAGCAGAAAGCTCCAGCCGGCCGGGATGATGGAGGCCCACGCGGACGCGGCGCTCAACATGCTGGAGTTGTCGATCCGGTTTTCCAGGCAGGGGATCACATGCACCGGAACGTCGGCGAGCGTGTCGGTCAGACTGAATGCGCTCGCATACACCCGCTTGGTCTGCGGATCGGTCGCATCCTCTGCGGCAGAGGCAAGGTAATCCGAGCCGATGCTGCGATAGATGTCGGCGATCGCGGCGCGCTTGTCGGCGTCGGTGATCACCAGCCAACGCCAATCTTGCGCGTTGCTCGCCGTAGGAGCCTGCATCGCCAACTGGATGCATTCGAGGATGACGTCACGACCGACCGGCCTCGTCAGGTCGAGGCGCTTGCGAACCGATCGGGTGGTGGTGAGCAGCTCGTCAACCGATGCGATATCCACTCGTCTCCTAGCGTCGTGTCACACGTCGATTGCGCAGGATTGATCGACGCCGAGAACACTCAACGTGCGCCCCAAGCCGAGGAAAACCGCGACACACAGCGTCAGGTCGAGAATCTCCGGGTCCGAAAAAACCTCACGTAACCGCCCGAAGAACGCGTCGTCGATTGCGCCGTGGTCGGTAGCGAAACGTTCGGCGTACTCGATTGCCAGGCGTTGTCGGGATGTGTAGCCCGGGAAGGTGGCGTATGCCGCGACATTCGCATACAGCTCGGGCCCGACGGCCGCCTCGATGACCGAGGGCGCACGGAAGTCGGAACAGGCAATGCAGTCGTTGATCTGCGCGATCCGCATTCTGGCCAGTTCGCGTTCCTCCGGCGGCAGCACGCTCTGCTGATAGGCGCCGCGGATCATCCGCTCGACCATGTCGCCGAGTTGCGGGCGCAGCGTCCAGATCATCGCCGCTTCGCCGCCGGGGCCGTCGGGCACATCAAGCCTTGCCATAGGTCCGAGCCAACCAGATGGTTGTCGTCAATGTGTGGGTTATGCGAGAGGCGCGGCGGGCCAGCCCATTTGACATGTCAGCCGTTTGCCCGCTTGATGACTCGCTCGGCCTGCGATGCCACGTCGGCAACGATGTCCGCGGCTGGGCGCACCGTGTCGACCAGTCCAATCGACTCGCCGATCAGGATGGCGGCGGCCCCGAAATCCTCTGCGGCGACCGCAGCTTCAAAGGTGTTGACCGCCTCGGGCAGCGACGCCAACAACTCGGCTTCGTTGTCATGCCATCTGTCGACGAACGGATTACTCAACGCCCGCGCGTTGTACTCCGGCGGCCAATCCAGCCGTCGCACATGGTCATAGACCCGCGTGCGATATGTGCTGTCCCCGCTGGCGCCAAGCGCCCGCTCGTGGGCGCGCGGTGAAACCAGCGCCTCCGCGGAGGCCCAGAACCGGGTGCCCACCACCACGCCGTCGGCGCCCAACATCAGTGCCGCCGCCAGCCCGCGCCCGTCCGCGACGCCGCCCGCCGCCAGCACCAGCGTCCCCGGCGCCCGGTCGGCGGCCAGGTCGACGACGTCAGGCACCAACGTGAACGTCGAACGCGCCGTCATACCGTGCCCGCCCGCCTCACCGCCCTGTGCGACCACGATCTCTGCGCCGGCGTCGAGGGCCCAACGGGCCTGCTCCAGGGTCTGAGCCTGGGCGATCACCGGAAGCCCGGCAGCGTGGACGCGTTCGGCGAACGGCTGCAGATCGCCGAACGAGAGCATGACCGCGGTAGGCCGTCGCTCCAGTGTCTCGTCGAGCAGCTCGGGCGAGCGGGCCAAACTCCACGTGATGAACCCGCACCCGACCCTCGCCCCGCCGGCCAGACCGAACTCGCGCCGCAACCACGCCGAATCGCCGTAGCCGCCGCCGATGAGGCCCAGGCCGCCGCCCGATGAGACAGCGGCAGCGAGCTTGCCGCCCGAGATCTGCGCCATCGGCGCCGAGACGATCGGGTGTTCGATGCCGAAGAACTCGGTGAGGCGGGTCTTCATGACTTCTCCTGCGCTGGAGTTGTTGTGTTGATGGTGACGCTACAAATACGAACGCGCGCTGAGAATGCACGCTTCCGGTTCCTGCCTGCGCATTCGCTGTCAGACGCACCGGTCGACGACTCGCTATCGCTGTGACGCGCTGATACCCTGCCAACGCCGTCGTAAAAGTGACGCAGTGATGAACGAAACACCTGTGGTCTCACGGAAAGAATGTTGTGCGCAGCGGAGAAATCAAGGCCCTCACGGGACTTCGCATCATCGCCGCCGTTTGGGTCGTGCTCTTTCACTTCCGCCCGCTGCTGCGCGACGCGACCCCCGATTTTCTCGACGCACTCACTCCGGTGCTCAATTGCGGGGCCCAAGGGGTGGATCTGTTCTTCATCCTCAGTGGGTTCGTGCTGACCTGGAACTACCTCGACCGGATGGGCGAGTCCTGGTCGACCCATGCCACTTTGCACTTCCTCTGGCTGCGGCTGGCCAGAGTGTGGCCGGTGTATCTGGTGACCCTGCACCTGGCCGCGCTGTGGGTCATCTTCACGCTGCACGTCGGCCATGTGCCGTCGCAGGAGATCTACCGCTTCACCGCGATCAGCTACGTCCGTCAGGTCCTGCTGGCGCAGCTATGGTTCCAGCCGTTCTTCGACAACTCGAGTTGGGACGGGCCGGCGTGGTCCATCAGCGCTGAGTGGTTGGCCTACCTACTGTTCGGGCTGCTGGTGCTGGTGATCTTCCGAATGGCGCGCGCGACCCGGGCCCGCAACCTGGTCTGGCTGGCAGTCGCCGCCTCGCTCCCTCCCGTGGTGTCACTGCTGGTGACCGGCCAGTTCTACACGCCGTGGAGTTGGCTGCCGCGCATCGTCATGCAATTCACCGCGGGAGCGTTGGTCGCCGCCGCGGTCAGTCGTTTGCAGCTCACCGATCGAGGTAGACGTGCTGCGGGCTACGCGTCCGTCTTAATGATCGCCGGCGTGGCGGGTTTCCTTTACTGGTCTGACGCGCACCCGCTGCACGGTGTGTCCGACACCGGCGGTCTTGTCGACATCTTGTTTGTGCCGCTGGTGCTGACGCTGGCGATCGGCACCGGTAGTTTGCCGGCGCTGCTGTCCACCCGACCGCTGGTCTACGGCGGGCAGATCTCGTTCTGCCTCTACATGGTTCACGAGCTGGCGCACACCGCGTGGACCTGGACGGCGCAGCAGTTCGAGCTCACCTTGTTCGGTAACGACGGAAAGCTGCTGCTGGCCGCGGTGCTCGCGGCGACCTTCGTCGGCGCGGCATTGCTCTATCACCTCGTTGAAGAACCGGCCCGCCTGTGGATGCGCAGGATGGTCGGTGACGGGCGGCCGGTGGTCGACCGCGCCGAACCGGAGGAACCCGCCGAGGGCGGCAAGCTGCAGTCGATCGACGGACCCCACGACGGACGGCCGAAGCCCCTGTCGGCGCGCGCGGGCTAGCTCCTACCGTGTGACGCGAGCGATACTGCGCCGCATACTGATCAAGTACGATCCTCGTTGGCGCGAGGCCTCTAGCTCCCACGTCGGTAGTCCATCGGATGCCAGCGCGTCAACGCCAAAAATTCAGCTTTGTGCTTTTACGATTCCGCTTGTACGGATGTGACATGCGGCCGAGGTGGTGGACAGTGCGGGTAACGGTGAGTCGGCTGGCCACGGTTGTCGTCGCGGCCGTCACGGTCGGAACGCTCACGCACAGTCCAGCCGCGCCGGAGCCCTTTCAGACCGTCGCCCGCGGGACCCCGATCGACCACGTCGCGGTCATCGGGGATTCCTACACCACCGGCACCGATGAAGGCGGCTGGGGACCGAACACCTGGACCAACCGCACCTGGCTGACGCTGGCGCGTCAAGGTGTCCAGGTCGCACCCGAGGTTGCCTCCGAAGGCAGGGCCGGCTACGTCGTGCGCGGCGACCACGGCAGCGTCTTCGAAGACCTGACGAACCGCGCCGTCCACCCCGACGATGCGCTGGTGGTGTTCTTCGGCTCGCGCAACGACCATGGCGTCGATCCGATGCAGATGACGGCGATGGCGCACGACACCCTGGATCTGGCTCGCCGTATCGCGCCCTCGGCGAAGCTGCTGGTGATCGGGCCGCCGTGGACGGATTCCGACCCGCCGCCCGATGTCCTCTATATCCGCGACATTCTCAGCGGTCAGGCTCACGACTTCGACGCAACGTTCATCGATCCGATCAGTGAGGGTTGGTTCGTCGGCAGGCCCGAATTGATCGGCCCCGACGGTGTGCACCCCAACGACGCGGGACACGCCTACATGGCGGAGAAGATCGCTCCGCTGATCCATGCCCAGCTTTCCCGGCGGGGTTGATTACCTTCGCCGTCAAGGCGTTTGGCGCCCCTTTGAGTTGGGTACGAAACAGTTCACTAGATCAGATTGGGGTTTGACTATGAAGTCTGCTCGGACAGCAGCGACACTGTTCTGCGGGGCCGGCATGCTCGTGTTGGCTGTCGGCTGCGGCGGAGGCGACAAAGGCGGTCCCACCACCACCAGCACCACCACGACGACCACGACGCCCTCCTCGACGAGTGCGCCCGCTCCTGCGCCGGCTCCTGGCGATGGCAGCGGCGGCGGCGCGACGGGCGGTGGTGGCCCCAACGGCGGCAGCGGCAGCATCCCCGGCGGTCCGACCGGTGGCGGTGGACCTGGCGGCGGTAGTGGAAGTATCCCGGGCGGTCCCTCCGGCGGCGGCGGTCCCGGCGGCGGTAGCGGCTGCGTTCCCGGCGTCGGCTGCGGCGGCGGCGGACCGGGCGGCGGTGGCGGCTCCATCCCGGGCGGTCCGAGCTTCCATTACGGCAACTGACCCCGCTCCGGGTGATCCCGGAATCTCAGCAGATTCGAGTTGCCCCAACTCCTGAGTCCCAACGTGCGGACCGGATTAAAGTTCGGGGCAACTCGACTGCTAAGGGACCGCACATGGCCAAGCTCAGGTTTGGGTACTTCATCGCACCGTTTCACCGCGCAGGCACCAACCCGACGCTCGCCATGCAGCGCGATCTCGAGCTTGTCGAGCATCTCGATGCACTCGGATTCGACGAGGCGTGGATCGGTGAGCACCACTCCGCCGGCAGCGAGATCATCGCCTCGCCCGAGATCTTCATCGCGGCAGCCGCGGAACGGACCAAGTGGATCAAGCTGTGTACCGGGGTCATCTCGCTGGCGTATCACAACCCGCTCTGGGTCGCCGACCGGCTGATGATGCTGGATCACCTCACCCACGGCCGGGTGATCGGTGGGGTCGGGCCAGGGTCGCTGCCCAGCGATTCAGCGATGATCGGCCTGACCCCGACCGACACCCGCGAACTGCTCGACACCAATCTCGACATCGTGGTGCGGCTGCTGCGGGGGGAGACGGTGTCAGCGAAAACGCCCACCCATGAACTGCATGAGGCGCGCCTGCAACTCGCCCCGTACTCCGAAGGCGGTGTCCCGCTGGCGGTTGCGGCGGTCGCTTCACCGACCGGTGCGCGACTCGCCGGCAAGCACGGCATCGGTCTGCTGTCGATCGGGGCGACGCTGACCATTGACGGCTTCAAC
This sequence comes from uncultured Mycobacterium sp., assembly GCA_964658855.1. Taxonomy (GTDB): domain Bacteria; phylum Actinomycetota; class Actinomycetes; order Mycobacteriales; family Mycobacteriaceae; genus Mycobacterium. The sequence continues at coordinate 2,174 of CBAAAS010000004.1, read as the reverse complement.
GCCCTGCAGTACCACTGGGACATCGTCGAAGAGCGCGCCGCAGTTTTCGGCACCACCGTCGATCGTAAGAACTGGAGCCTGGTTGGACCGTTCCACATCGCCGAAACGGAAAAGCAGGCCCGCGAGGACGTGAAGTTCGGTCTGGCGTCGTGGTTTCGGTACTTCCAGAAAGTGGCCGCGTTCCCGCAGATGACCATGCCCGGCGAACAGATCGACGAGATGATCGATGTGCTCAACGACAACGGCGCCGGGGTGATCGGCACACCGGAGCGTGCGCGCGAACAGGTGCAGCGAATGTGGGATCAATCGGGTGGCTTCGGTTGCATGCTGCAGATGGGCCACGAATGGGCCAACCCGGCGGCGACCAGACGGTCAGCCGAATTGTTTGCCGCTGAAGTGATGCCGCATTTCCAGGGCCAGGCGCAGCCGACTTTGGATGCCGCCGCGCGCGCCAGCGAGGTACGTGAAGGGCTGGCGCAATCGCAAATCGACGCCGTGGCTCACATGACGAAGAAGTACGAAGGCGAACTCGGTTCGAAATAACCGACTTTCGCTGTCAGCTCGAGGCGATACCGAACCATTTGTGTAGAACGCCGCGAAAGTCGTCCACCTCGGGCTCGCTCGCCGAGGACGCCCACGCCACGTAACCATCCGGTCGCACCAGCAGTGCGGTCGCCGGCACATCACGGGTCGGGCGACCGACCGCGACGGTAATCCGTTCTGCGACATCGGTAGTCGCGGCCGCGACGCACTCGTTCTCGGTCAAGTCGATCAGCAGCGGACGACCGGCTCGAGCCAGTTCGGCCACCCGTCGGGTCACGCCGTGACCTGCTACCGCGAAGTCAGGCACCCAGCGTCCGGCCAGCGGATGCGCATCGGCTCCCATGTCGTAGCGATTGTCGTTGCCGGACAACAGATCACTGATCCGGCGCGCGTTATCCGGATCCTCGAGAAGTTCACCGAAGAGTTCGCGCAAGGCGGTGACTTCTGTTCCCGGCCGCACCAAAGCCAATTGGGAGCGGCTGTGCATTACGACGCGCTCGGCGGCAGGCCGGCGCTCGGTCGCGTAGGTGTCGAGCAGCGCGCGATCGGCACCGTTGGAGATCACCGCGGCCATCTTCCAGCCGAGGTTCACCGCGTCCTGCAGACCAAGGTTCAGACCCGGCCCACCGAGCGGCGAATGGACATGCGCAGCATCGCCAACCAGGAAAACCGCGCCCGATCTATACCGCGACGCGATCCTCGAATTGATGCCGTAGAAGCGGCGCAGGTCAAGGGGAGCGTCTGGCGATACCGGCCGCAGCGGGACGTCGACCCCGAGCACGCGCTTCACGCTGGCCTCGATCTCAGGCAGGCTCACCGGCGTGTCGACTTCGTCGTCGTCGAAGGGTTCTTCGTGAGCCGATCGATCGAGTTCGAGCGTGATCAGCATCGACCTGCCGCCGAGTTGACGGCACGCGAAAACACCGCGCTCGGCACGGTAGAACGGCGTCGGTGGCACGCGACCCCAACCGGGAATCTCCAGCGCGCCGGTAGCCGGATCAACCCAATCGTCCGGAGGTACCACCCCGAAGGCCATCCGGGCGACAGCGTCATGCGACGTCATTCCCGGAAAATCTATCCCCGCCAGCTTGCGTGTCTGGCTGGTGCCGCCGTCTGCGCCGACGAGGAACTTCGCCGGCACCTCGTACGAGCCGTCAGGACCGTCGACCTGCACAACCACACCGTCGGCGTGCTGTTCGAATCCCGCCAGTCGGTGCCCCCAGCGAAGATCGGCGCCCTGGTCGCGGACCCGCTCGGCCAGCATCTGCACCAGCCGCGGTTGCTGGACGGGAAACATGAACTGCTGCGCGTCCGGGACCTTCGTCAGATCCAACGCCATCGCCGCAAACATCGCCCACGGAGACGGTTGAGGCGGATCGGGCGTCCCGGCCAGCACCGAATAGAGGCCGCGGTGGTCGAGCAACCGAACCGCTTGGCCGGTAATACCATTCGCGCGGCGTTGCGGGTTGGGTCCGGACAGCGGCTCGAGCACGATCGGTCGAATGCCGGCCAATCCGAGCTCGCCTGCCAGCATCAGTCCGTTGGGGCCTGCCCCTGCGATGACGACGTCGTTCATCTAGGCCAAGGTAGTAGTCCGCAGCCGGTGATGACAACCTACTTGATTTAGCCCA
>CBAAAS010000003.1:0-20373 GCA_964658855.1 uncultured Mycobacterium sp. | reverse complement strand
TCGGTGATGAGCAAGAAGATCGCCGAGGGGACCGGCGCCCTGGTGCTCGACGTCAAGGTTGGCTCCGGCGCGCTGATGCGCTCGGAAGCGCGATGCCGCGACTTGTCCGAAACCATGGTCGCGCTGGGCGCCGAGCACGGGCTGCCGACCTGCGCGGTGCTGACCGACATGAATCGCCCCCTGGGTGCGGCCGTCGGCAACGCGCTCGAAGTCGCCGAAGCGCTGGAGGTATTGGCGGGCGGCGGTCCGCCTGACGTGGTGGCCCTCACCGTGGGTCTGGCTCGCGAGATGCTCGACATCGCGGGCATCGACCGGCGCGACCCCGAGCAGACGTTGCGCGACGGGACGGCGATGGACCGGTTCCGGGCGTTGATCGCCGCGCAGGGCGGGGACTTATCCGTACCGTTGCCGGTTGGCAAGTACTCCGAAACCGTTACCAGCAACCGGAACGGCACAATGGGTGACATCGACGCGATGGCGGTGGGGCTGGCGGTGTGGCGGCTTGGAGCGGGCAGATCCACTCCGGGCGAACAGGTCCAGGCCGGCGCGGGAATCCAGATTCATCGCCGCTCAGGCAGCCCGGTGGCCGCTGGTGATGCGTTGTTCACCCTTTACACCGACACCCCAGAGCGATTTCCTACCGCGCTGGCCGAACTGGATGCGGGCTTCAAAGTCGGCGATTCGCCCCCGGCCGAGCGGCCCCTGATCATCGATCGGATCACCCCATGACCACGCCGCTGAATATCGAGACGATCAAGAAGGCGCCCAAGGCGCTGCTGCACGATCACCTCGACGGCGGTCTGCGCCCTGCGACCGTGCTCGACATCGCTGGCGACATCGGTTACGACGGCCTGCCCGCGACCGACGTCGACTCGCTTGCCCAGTGGTTTCGGACCGCGTCGCACAGCGGCTCGCTGGAGCGCTACCTCGAACCGTTCTCGCACACGGTCGCAGTGATGCAGACGCCGGAGTCGCTGCACCGCGTTGCCTACGAATGCGTGGAAGACCTGTCCGCGGACTCGGTGGTCTACGCCGAGGTGCGGTTCGCCCCGGAGCTGCACATCAACGGCGGCTTGTCGTTCGACGCGGTGGTCGACGCCGTGCTGGCGGGATTCGCCGACGGAGAGAAGGCGGCGGCCGCGGCCGGGCATCCCATCGTGGTGCGCTGTCTGGTCACCGCGATGCGGCACGCCGCGGTGTCGCGGGAGATCGCCGAGCTGGCGATCCGGTTCCGCGACAAGGGCGTGGTCGGGTTCGACATCGCCGGTGCGGAGGCCGGCTACCCGCCTACCCGGCATCTGGATGCTTTCGAGTACATGCGAAATAACAACGCCCGATTCACGATTCACGCCGGAGAGGCGTTCGGTCTGCCGTCTATTCAGGAGGCGATCTCCTACTGCGGTGCCGATCGGTTGGGCCACGGTGTGCGCATCGTCGACGACATCGACGTCGCAGACGACGGCGAGGTGCGGCTCGGGCTGCTCGCATCCATCTTGCGGGACAAGCGGATTCCGCTGGAGATGTGCCCGAGTTCCAACGTGCAGACCGGAGCCGCTGCCAGCATCGCCGAGCACCCGTTCGACCTGCTGGCCCGCACCCGCTTCCGGGTCACCGTCAACACCGATAACCGGTTGATGAGCGATACGACGATGACTCGCGAAATGGCGCTTCTCGTCGACGCTTTCGGCTACGGGTGGAGCGATCTGCTGCGGTTCACGGTCAACGCGATGAAGTCCGCGTTCATCCCGTTCGACGAGCGGCTGGCGATCATCGACGAGGTGATCAAGCCGCGTTACGCGGTTCTGATCGGCTAGCTACATGACGATGTGACCGGCGTCGACGGGAACCGTTATACCCGTCACGTACCGCGCCCTCGGGCTGACGAGCCACAGCACCGCCTCGGTGACGTCGTGTGGCTCGACCAACGGCACGTCGGGCAGCAACATCTGCGCGACGGCCGGGTTGGGATTCTCCAACATCCGGTTGATCACGAAGTCGTTGAGGATCATCGGCGTCGCAACACCGCTGGGATGTACGGAGTTGACCCGAATCTTGTGCGGCGCGTAGGCGTTTGCCGCCGAACGCATCAGCCCGACCACGCCGTGCTTGGATGCGGCATAGGCGAACATCGCCGTGCTGCCGTCACCGCCGCGGCCCACCAGGCCTTGCGACGAGCTGACCAGAACGATCGACCCGCCCTTGCCTTTGCGGATGATCGAGGGCACCGATGCCACCAACGTGTGCCACACGCCCTTGAGGTTGATGTCGACAACCGCGTCGAAGAGCGGTTCGGCACGAGTCTGCGTGTCGCCGATGGCCACGACACCTGCGTTCGCGATGACGATGTCGATCTCGCCGAGCGCGTCGATGCCCGACTGCACGCCGGCCTCCAGCGCGGCAAGATCGCGGACGTCGGCGACGACGGGCACCACCTTCCGCCCCGCGGCCCGGACCAGCTCTGCGGTGGTGTCGAGATCCGATTGAGTCGCCAGCGGGTAGGGGATCGTGTCCACATCGGCGCAGATATCCACGGCGATGATGTCGGCCCCCTGCTCGGCCAGTGCGACGGCGTGGCTGCGCCCCTGGCCGCGGGCCGCGCCGGTGATGACCGCAACCGAGTTGTCTAGTTCACCCATGGGAGGAAACGTACCGCCCGATTCGGCCCAAAACGCCTGCGACCCGGGGCGGTTCTGCCAGGATTTCCGGGTGAGCGACAGCGGACGCGAAATCACCAACCTGCTCTTCCACTATGCGGAGCTCCTCGATTCGGGTGACTTGGACGGCGTGGCCGGGCTGTTCGCGCACGGGCGCATCTGCGGGGCAGAAGACGGGCCACCGGAAACGGTGTTCGAGGGAGCCGCCGGGGTGCGCCGAATGTATGAGATGGCCACCCGGATCTACGACGACGGCACGCCGAAGACCAGGCATAACACCAGCAATGTTCAGCTCGACATCGACGAGGCCGCGGGCACCGCGCGCAGCAGGTCCTACTACGCCGTCACGCAGGCCACGCCGGATTTGCCGCTACAGGTGATAGTGACCGGCCATTACAAGGACACGTTTCACCGGCTGGACGGTGTGTGGTGGTTCGACAGCCGGATCATGTTCGTCGACCAGCTCGGCGATGTCAGCCAGCATCTGAAGTTCTGATCGCGTGGGCCCGTTTGATCTGGCTGGCGTGCTTGCCGACGCTCAGCGCAAGGAATCGCTGAGCGACTGGGGGCCAGGCGAATTCGAGCGCCCACTGGAGCTGCTGTTGGCCGACTACGCGACCGCCGACCTCAACGGCATCGGAGTGCTCATCCTGCGGGCAGGAATCGTGCACAGCCTGCGGATGCGACTGCGCGCGCAAGAGTGGATCCGCCGGCACCCGGAAATTCTGGAGGAGCGCGTGGTCGCGCCGGTCGTGGTGGTCGGGATGATGCGCAGCGGTACCACGCTGTTGCAGCGACTCCTGGCCGCCGACCCGCGCTTCCGGTGCGCCTACGGCTGGGAAGTCGTGGAAGCGGCGCCTCGTTTGGACTACAAGTTCGCCGGCGTCGATCCGCGCATCGCCATCAGCGAAGGTCGCGAGGACAAGTCCCGCGAGTTGGCGCCCGACTTGTTCGCTATTCATCCGATGTATGCGCGGGAGGCCGAGGAGGAGATCGTTTTTCTGGCCGACGCATTTTTGTCGCACGTCCCGGAATCCGGCGCGCACCTGCCGAACTACCGATCCTGGCTCGACGCACAGGATTTCACGCCTGCCTACAGCTATCTGCACCGCATGCTGCAGTTCCTGCAGTGGCAGAAGCGCCGGTGCGGAATCGACGCCGAGCGCTGGGTACTCAAGTCGCCGGCCCACCTTGGATATCTCGGCCAACTGCGGGCACAGTTCGGCGACCTGCATATCGTGCATATGCACCGCGACCCGCGCGCCACGATCGCCTCAGGAGCCAGCCTGAACGCCACGCTGCACGCGATGCATGCCGACACCGTCGACGTCGACCGGGTCGGCGCGCAGTGGTTGCAGCGGATGGGCTGGACCAACGACCGCGCGATGGCGGTCCGGGACGGCTGGACCGATCAGGCGGATCGGGTCACCGACATCGCCTTCGATGACGCGGTTGCCGATCCGATCGGCCAGGTGACCCGGGTCTACGACGCCATTGGGCTGGCGCTTACCGTCGACGCCGAGACGGCGATGCGACGCTGGCTCGAAGAACGGCCCCGCGAAACGGCACGCCCGCCGTACGGCCTGGCGGATTACGGCCTGCGGCCGGAGCAGGTCGATGAGCGGTTCACCCAGTACAACAAGCGTTTTGAACAGTACGTCGGGAAGTAAGGAGAGCTCATGGCATCAGACCCCGTCGCAACAGCGGCCCAGCACGAGCAGGAAGTGGCGGCGCTCGAGTTGATCGAGCACCCGGTCGTCAAAGCCGCGTATCGGTCCGTCGCCGAGACCTGGCTGGGACGGGCGAAAGCGACGCCGGCGATGCGCGAACGGTTCGAGGACGCTTTCGCCGAGGTGATGTTCTCGGCGGCGATATGGTCGTCGAACCAGGACAAGCTGCGGCCCAAGGTCAGCTGCATCACGCGGCTGGCGCATCCCGTGGAGGGCCGTCGAATCCCCGGATCACGTTGGGGCATCGACAATCCCGACAGCGTGTATCGGGTGATACCGATATCAGGAGACGAGCGCTACGAGATTCACGGCCGGGTCGGCGAGCACCGGATGACGGAGAATTACTTCACGCTCTGGGATGCCCACATGGGAACCGTGGACGTGCTCAACGGCCGCACCATGGAGGTGGATTCCGACGGCAGCTTCACCATCACCGTCGACGCCGCTGCTGCCAACGGGCGGCCCAACCATGTGCAGACCACCTCGGCGGCGCACGAGTTCTACGTCCGCGACGTGCTGCTGGACTGGAGCCGCGACGACCCCAATTACTTTGAGGTGCAACGTCTCGGTGGATCACCCGTGACGCCGGCGCGTACGCGCGACGAGCAGGCCGATGCGACGGCGGCGATGATGGAGTACTTCGCCAATTTCACCGGCAAGCTCAGTCATGGCGTCTACAAGATGCCGCCCAACCACTTCAACCTCGCGTGGTCGGCCGACAAGGTCGGTGCGATGCGCAACCAGGTCTACGTCATGGGCCGCTTCGAACTCGCCCCGGACGAGGCCTTCGTGGTCGACGTCAGCGATGGCGGCGCCGAGTACTTCACCGTGCCGCTGAGCAACATCTGGGGCACCACGCTGGGCATCGTCGACCGCACCGGCAGTCTCAACAAGGCGCAGTCGGTGGCCAACGGCGACGGCAGCTACACCTACGTCATCTCGCCGAGCGATCCCGGGGTGGTCAACTGGATTGACTCCGACGGGCTCTGCGAAGCCATCCTGACGTTGCGGATGGCCGAGTTCGGCGAGGCCGGACCCCGCGAAGACCTGGGCGCCCACGGCAGGGTCGTCAAGCTGGACCGGCTCGACACCGAAGTGCCGGACCTGCCTCGGGTAAGTCCCGAGCAGCGCAAGGCCGAACTGGCCGATCGGCGTGCGGCCTATCTGCGGCGGCTACCGGAAGGGACGGCCTGAGATGGCGCGCTGGCTGATCACCGGATGCTCGACCGGATTCGGGCGCGAGATCGCCCGCGGGGTGCTGGAGGCCGGCCACAGCGCAGTGGTCACCGCGCGACGGTCCGAGGCGGTGCAGGACTTCGCCGATGAATTCGGTGACCGCGCACTGGCTGTCGCACTCGATGTCACCGACGCCGACCAGATCGCCGACGCGGTGTCGGCGGCCGAGACTGCGTTCGGCGGCGTCGACGTCCTGGTCAACAACGCCGGGCACGGCTATCTGTCGGCGGTCGAAGAAGGCGAGGACGCCGAGGTCCGAAAGCTCTTCGACGTCAACTACTTCGGCGCGGTGAACATGATCAAGGCGGTGTTGCCGGCCATGCGGGCGCGCGGCTCGGGCCACATCGTCAACATCTCGTCGATGACAGGCCTGGTGGCCAATCCGCCCAACGCGTACTACTCGTCGACGAAGTTCGCGCTCGAGGCGGTGACCGAGGCGCTGGCCACCGAGGTACGCCCGTTGGGCATCAAAGTAACCGCCATCGAGCCGGGTGCTTTTCGCACCGACTGGGCGACCCGCTCGATGAAGGAGTCAGCCACTCCCATCGCGGCGTACGCCGATGTGGCGGCCCGCAAGGACCTGATCAAACAGTTCGCCGACCACCTGCCGGGCGACCCCAAAAAGGTTGCCGAGGCAGTGCTGATGGTGACCGAACTCGACGATCCGCCGCTGCGCTTGTTGTTGGGCCGCGACGTCCTGAAGGCGATGCGCGACAAGATCGCCGCGATGTCGTCGTCCATCGAGGAATGGAAAGCCGTGACCAAGGACGTGAACTTCCCCGGCTCGTGATCGACCGACCGAGGCGTTACTCGCGCCGCAGGCGCGTATCGACAAACTGCTCGAGCTCTTCCCATGCCTCGACCGCGTCGGCGTACGGGGCTGCGGGCTTGCGGGCCGAGCCGGGCTCGAGGACATAGGCGACCAGCTTGCCCAGCGGCTCGTCGGTCTCGAGCGCCTTGTCGACGGTGGTGTCCTCGGAGTACTCCCCGAGATCACGAAGGAACTCGACGGCAAGATCGAGCTGCTCGTGATCCACCGCGTCGGGCCCGCCGGCGAAGTCATCGGCCAGCCCGCTCAGCACGTAGACATTGTCGTCGGTGACGTTGACCTGCAGCGAGCCGTCGGTGGCCGCCGTGCGGATGTCGTCATAGGTGCTCAGGTCGGACAGATCGTGGTCGTGCTCGTCGGCGAGGTAGCGGGCCAACGCGCGCTCCGAGCTGAACACGCTGATTCTCCCGTTGCGGCCCAGGAAGATCGGGCGATCGTCGAAGTAGCAGCGCAAGGTGTAGAGCGTGCTCGCGCCGGTCATGATCCGGATCGGGTCGATGCCGACCTTGGTCCAGAAGTCCTCGTCGCCGCCCAGCACCACCTCGTTGCCGGTCGCCCCGTCGATCCCGGCGTCTTCGGCGACCGCGATCTCGGGTTCGGGTTCGGGTTCGGATTCGTCGGTGGTCTCCGGCTCAGTCTCGAGCACCTCTTCTTCGAACGGTTCGGCCAACTCGGCCTCGGCGGTCTTCGACACCGTGCTGTCCACATCGGGCGTGCTGACGATCTCGTCGACGGCTTTGAGCACGTCATCCCAGCCGCGCCCGACGACGTCGGCGATGGCGTTCCAGCGCTTGAGGCCGGCCTTCCCGCTGAAGTGGTCGATACCGCCGCTCAGCGTGCCCAGCGTCGGGTTGCCGTTGAAGAACTTCATCACTGCCGGCAGTTCGCACACCGACCCGATCGACGAGACGATCGTCAACGCGTTGGCCAGTGTGGCGAGCGACTCGGCAGTCGGCTTGTCCGACACCAGTTCCTCAACCGCCACCAAGTCGAAGTGTTTGTCCTCCGCCGGGTCCAACTTGTGGGCGTTGGATTCGGTCAGCGCTTGCCACGCCGGGTGGTCGACCAGGTCGTTGTCGGAATTGGTGCGCACGAACGCGACGAGATCGGCCGCCGTCTCGAACGTGTAGAGGTCTTCGTCCTTGCCCAGGAACGCCTCCCACTCGTCCCCGGCGTCGCGCCAGCGGGGTGCCCACACCGTGTAGCGATCGCCGTCGGTCAGGCTCAAGCGGATAGGCACGAGGTCAGCAGACATGCGGCTCACAATAGCGACGACCACACGCCGGATCGGGTCAGGCACCCCAGATGTCGGTGATTGCCGGCGCTCGGGTCGCGAGGCCGAGCTTGGGCAGCCCGTACATCTGCTCGATGGTCGACAGCACGTTGTAGTGGCTGATCGGCTCGTCATAGCTGCCGGGCCGGACACCTGCGCCGTAGAGCACCGTCGGAATCTGATTGCGGGAGGTGTTGTCGTCCTCGTCCCAGGTCAGGATCAGCAGGCTGTTGTTGGTCCGCGCCCATGAGGCGTACTGCGACAGGTTCTGGTATAGCCACTGGTCGCCCTGGCCGATCGAGCCGTCGTGCATGTCGTTGTCGAGGTTGGGGATCACCATCGAGACGGTCGGCAGGCTGGCGTAGTTCGCCGGAGCCGGAAACGCCGAGAACGGCAGTGACCGCGAGCCGGGGATATTGGTGAAGCTGGCCCAGGGCACATGCTTGCGCGCATATTTGCCTGCCCGACAGTCTTCCGAACCCGGCGCGGGCAGGCTTTCCGCGAAGCCGGCAAACGTGTAGCCGGCCCCGAGCAGTTGTGAGCCGAGGTTGGGTGCGTTACCCGCATTGACGGGGCAGACGTTTTCCTTCACCAGAGTGTTGCCGGCGAACAGCGCGTAGTAATTGGGTTCGCTGGGATGCACCTCGGCGAAGGATTGCGACATCATCGCGCCGTTGGCGGCCAGCTGGTTGATGAACGGGGCCGCTTTGTTGCCGATGATGTTGGACTGCGAGCGGTTCTCCTCGACGACGATGACGATGTGAGCGGGGGTCGGCACCGCCGCTGCGGTCATGTCGACCGGCCTATCAAACGGCCGTTGAACAGGGACTGGCCACAACATCAGAGCGGTCGCGACGGTCAGCACACCGAAGAGGCTGACCACCGGATTTCGCCTGCGATGGCGCCCAGATCGGGGTTGCATGGCCGAAGCATAGGGCTGTTTTTGCCCAATCCGTCGGCACCTCTCTACACGTGTCGGCTGGCTATTCGATGAAAAATAACTGTGAATTCGCCGTGTTGGATTACGCTTCAGCAACGCAGGGTCGGGGGTGCCGTCCGCGGGCATGGAGGTTTCGATGACGGCTGTGCGGGCTCGTTCGATGAGCGCGGTGGTTTTCGCGGCTGCGTGCGCCACCGGCCTGAGCCTGACGCCGACTTTTCAAACCGGGATGCGGGCCTTGATGGCCGAGGTGTCGTTGGTCGCCGGCGAAGGCTTCATCATGGGTGGTACCGGGACGCCGACGCCCGACGCGGACTATCTCAGCAACGTCGAGCAGTTGTATCTCCCGGGCGGCTACAACTACCAAGCCTTGACTACGCCGGAACAGTTCTGTCCGATCGAGTGCCTGTCCGGCCAGCCCGAACTGGGTTTTGGCGACTCGGTGAACGCCGGCGCTGCAGATCTCAACAACGCGATCGTCCCAGCGCTCCAAGCCGGCAACGACGTGTCGGTACTCGGCTACTCGCAGAGCGCGACTGTCACCACAGTCGAGATGAACGAATTGATCAACAACACGCCGGCCGGCGTGAACCTGGACGACCTGCACGTCACGCTGCTCGGCGACCCGAACAGCCCGATCGGCGGCATCCTGGACCGCTTCCAGTTCGCGGACGGCGTCAGCCAATTCAGCCTGGACCCTGCGCCGCAACACGTTCCGTTCCTCGATATTCCGCTGGACCTTGGAACAACCCCGACCACCGGCATCGCGACCGACATCTACATGGGTGAGTACGACGGCTTTGCCGACTTCCCGGAGGACCCCAGCAACCTGTTCGCCGACCTCAACGCCCTGATCGGGATCGGGACAGTGCACGGGTTTTACCCGGATCCGACTCCCGGGGTGAACCTGGACACCGGGAACATCATCGACCTGGGCAAGATCGGCGACACCAACTTCTACGCGATCCCCGCGCCGCTGCCGACGTTGGCGTTCATGTTCGACGGCGGGCCGGCCGGCCACTTCTTCTACGACAGCTTCAGCCCATTTGCGACCCTGGTGGACGACTGGGGCTACGGCAACCCGGGTGATCCGGGCGCGGGCATCCCGGTCGACGGTGTCGACCCGATCGGCGTCTCAGGCCCTTGGACCGTGGATGCGACCGGCCATTTGGTCGAGTCCGTCGGTTCTGGCTTTCTTCCCCAGATGGATCCGCTGCAGATGCTGGCCGGTATGGAATACGCCGGGGTACAGACGCTCGTCGGCCCGATCAACGACCTGCTGCAGGATGCCGGGCAGTCGCCGCTGCCGACGTCGTTCGTCGACTCGCTGCTGTCAGGCTACGACTCGTTGAACCAGCTCGATGTATCTCTGCTCGCCGAGTTGACCACCTTGTCGGCGAGCTTCCCGTCTTTGGCGCCGGATGTCATTTTCAGTGGCGAGCCGCTGATTTCCGCGCAGCCGCTGATCGACCTCGTGGGATATGGCTTCGACGCCTTCAACTTCTTCGGCGCATGAGGCACTGACGTCCCGTCCGTTCCAGCGACCGAGCATGTACTACTTCTCGGAAACGCACCGTATGTGATATCACCCTTGCCGAAGGACTGCGGAGACTGGTGGGATCACCTGATGGATGTGCACGTCGTTGACCACCCGTTGGCCGCAGTCCGGCTGACCAGTCTGCGCGACCAGAACACCGATAACGCGGCGTTTCGCGCCGCGTTGGGTGAGCTGACGCTGATGCTGGTCTACGAGGCCACCCGTGGTGTGCCGCGCGAGAACATCACCGTGCGAACACCATTGACCGAGACCGCCGGCACGCGGCTGGCGACGCCGCCGCTGCTGGTGACGGTACTGCGGGCGGGGCTGGGCATGGTCGAACAGGCGCACAAGCTCCTACCGGAGGCACACGTGGGTTTTATCGGCGTCGCCCGCGACGAGGAAACCGCGCGGCCCACACCGTATTTGGAGTCCCTGCCCGACGACCTGCGCGGCCGGCCGGTGATCGTGCTCGACCCGATGCTGGCCACCGGAGGTTCGATGACGCACGCCATCGGCTTATTACAACGCCGCGGTGCCGATGACATCACCGTGCTGTGTGTGGTGGCGGCCCCGGAAGGTGTTGCAGCACTGGAGAAAGCGGCGCCGGATGCGCGTCTGTTCACTGCGGCCGTCGACGAGGGTCTCAATGACGACGCTTACATCGTTCCGGGTCTCGGCGACGCCGGCGACCGTCAATTCGGACCGCGCTGACTGCGCCGCGGCTAAATCGTGCGCATCGCAGCGGTCAGTTCGTCGCAGAGCGCAGTTGCACGGTTGCGGTCGGTCGACACGACCTCGATGTAGAACTTGACCTTCGGCTCGGTACCCGACGGCCGGACCACGAAGCGGGCCGTCGTTTCGGCGTCGCCGCCGGCGAAGATCAGTGCATCGGTCTGCGAGATCAGATCTGTTGTCGTGAAGTCGAATCCGGCAAGCCGGGTGGGAGGAGCGGCCCGAAGTCGGCTCATCAGCGCGGCCGCCTCGCCGACGTCGGAGACCGGACGCGACACCGCGGCGCCCCGGTGCACCCCGAAGCGGCGGGCGAGGTCGTCCAGCGCATCGAGTACCGACTGGTGTGAACTCTTGAGTGTCGCGACCAGATCGCAAATCAGGACCGCGGCACTGATGCCGTCCTTGTCCCGCACCGCGGCCGGGTCCACGCAATGTCCGATGGCTTCTTCATAGGCGTACACCAGCGTGCTGCCGGGCAGGTCGGCATCGGCTCGGGCCAGCCATTTGAAACCGGTCAGGGTCTCGACGTGCCGGGCGCCCCAGTGTGCGGCGATCGCCGACAGCATCCGCGATGACACCACCGTGCTTGCCACCACGCTGGCCGACCGTTGCGGCGCCTCTATCTTCGAGAGGATGTAATCGCCTAACAGCCAACCAGTTTCGTCGCCGGACAGCATCCTCCAGCCGACCGGCGTCGGTATACCCACGGCACACCGGTCAGCGTCAGGGTCGAGGGCGATGGCCACGTCGGCGTCGGTCTCGACGGCCAACGCCAGCAGAGCATCAGTGGCGCCGGGTTCTTCGGGGTTGGGGAATGCGACGGTGGGAAAGTCGGGGTCGGGGGTGAATTGCGTGGCGACGGTGTGGACGTCGGTGAATCCGGCGCGCCGCAGCGTTTCGACGGCGACCTGCCCGCCCACACCGTGCAGCGGGGTCAGGGCCACGCGAACCGGACTCGACGACAAGCGCCGCGCCCGGGCGGCTCGCTCGATGTAGCGCTCCACCAGTGTGGAGCCGTCGGGGACGACTGCGGATCTGGCGATCTCGTCGGCGAACGGTGCTGCGGCGATGGCGGTTTCGATCTCGCGGTCGGTGGGGGAGACGATCTGGATTCCGCCGTCCAAGTACACCTTGTAGCCATTGTCGGCGGGTGGGTTGTGTGACGCTGTGATCTGGATGCCGGCCGCCGCGCCGGTGTGCCGGACCGCGAACGCGAGCACCGGGGTGGGTGCCGGCTGCGGCAGAAGCGTCACTGAAAACCCCTCGGCGGCAAACACTTCGGCGGTCGCGGTGGCGAACGCAGCCGATCCGTGCCGCGCGTCGCGACCCACGATCACGTCTCTGCCGGTCAGCCCGCGCCTGGAGAGCACCTTGGCCACCGCCCAACTGGCGCGCAGTACCACGGCGAGATTCATCGCGTCCGGGCCGCCGCGAACCGGGCCACGGAGCCCTGCGGTGCCGAACGACAGCGGGCGGGCGAACCGCGCCGTCAACTCCGCCCCGTCGCAGCGGGCGAGTTCGGCGGCCGTCACCGGGTCGGGGTCGTGCGCTATCCAGTCCTCCGGGGTCATTGCGCCGCTAAAGCCGTGCGACCACGTCGGCCAGCAGCGCACCCATCCGGGCCGCCGACGTGGCGCCGGTCTCGAGCACTTCGACGTGGCTGAGCGGCTCGCCGGTGATCCCGGCGGCCATGTTGGTGACCAGCGAGACCCCGAGCACCTCGGCACCGGCGGCCCGCGCCGCGATCGTCTCGTGAACGGTGGACATGCCGACCAGGTCGGCGCCCAGCGTCCGCAGCATCCGGATCTCGGCCGGCGTCTCGAAATGTGGTCCCGGCAGACCGGCGTAGACGCCTTCTGCCAGCCCTGGGTCGACCTCGTGCGCCAGCACTCGCAGTCGCGCGGCGTAGGCGTCGACCATGTCGACGAACTGGGCCCCGACCAACGGCGATCGCGCGGTCAGGTTCAGGTGATCGCTGATCAACACCGGCTGGCCGACCGTGAAGTCTTCGCACACCGCACCGGCCGCATTGGTGAGAACCACGACGCGTGCACCGGCAGCGCACGCGGTGCGTACCGGGTGGACGACGTGGCGCAGATCATGTCCTTCGTAGGCGTGCACGCGGCCGGCCAGCACCAGCACGCGGTGCCCGCCGATGCCCACCGACAGCACGTGGCCGGTGTGGCCGGCCGCCGACGGCGGGGTGAATCCGGG
The DNA here is from genome assembly GCA_964658855.1 of uncultured Mycobacterium sp. GTDB lineage: Bacteria > Actinomycetota > Actinomycetes > Mycobacteriales > Mycobacteriaceae > Mycobacterium. The sequence continues at coordinate 7,225 of CBAAAS010000003.1, read as the reverse complement.
TACATCGGCCATCGGCAGGGCCGCCGTCGGCTGGCCCAGCGCGGAAACGGCCGGTGCCCAACCGGACCCCAGCACGATCGCCACGTCGTGGTCGGCGATCCCGATCCGATCGGCGATGAACTGCGCCGCCGTACGCGCGAGCGCGTCGACGTCGGGCCGGCCGTCATTCACATTCGGCAGCCTAATCGGCACCGCGGACGCTGAGTTGGTTCAGCACTCGCAGAAACACATTGCGCTCGGGCGCGGAAAGCTGACCGAGCCAGCGCTCCTCGCCGCGCTGGATATCCACCTGCACGGCGTCCTTGATGGAGCGGCCCGATTCAGTGATCGCGAGGAGGCGCGCGCGGCGGTCGTCGGGGTCGGGCATCCGCTCGATGTAGCCGTGCTGCTGCAGCTCGTCGAGGGTGGGGATGATGCGGGTCTTGTCGGCGCCGATCGCCTCGGCGAGTGCCGCCTGCGTGCGGATCGGTGAGTGATCCAGGGCGCTGAGAACGATGTAAGCCCACATCGACAGGCCGTGCGCCTCCAGCACCGGCTGTTCGGCGGCCACCGTCTGGCGGGCCAACTCCGCCAGCATCTCCGCGAGGTCTCGACGCATCGCCTTCCGCATCACTCGGTGATGATAGGGCTGGACATATGATATGCGTACGCTTACGATAAGCGAATGCATACAAATCAAGATATTCGTCCGCTCCATCGCATCGCGGTGCTGGCCTCGGTAGACGTCGTCTCGCAGGTCACCGCCGACGACTTGACTCTGCCGACGCCCTGCGTCGGCTGGAACCTTGCTGACCTGCTCGCGCACATGACGGTGCAGCACCGCGGCTTTGCCGCTGCGGCACGCGGCCACGGCGACGACGAGGCGGTGTGGCAGACCGACACCGTCGCCGCCGCGGTGGCCGCCGACCCCGCCGGCGTCTACGCCCAGGCCGCCGCCGACGTGCTCGACGCGTTCGCGGGGGCCGACGTGCTCGATGCGTCGTTCGCGCTGCCGGAACTCGGGCCGGGCGCGGCGTTCCCGGCTGCGATGGCGATCGGCTTCCACCACGTCGACTACGTGGTGCACGGCTGGGATGTGGCCCGCACCCTGGGCCGGCCGTATGAGCTGCCGGACGACGTGGTGGCCGCCGCGGTGCCGTTGGCGTTCGTAGTGCCCGATGGCGATTTCCGGACCGCGGACGGCGCGGTGTTCGGCCCGGTGATCCAGTCGACCGGGCAATCCGGCGACCTCGACCGCATCCTGGCCCATCTCGGACGGTCGCCGCAGTGGAAACCACCGGTCATGGTGAAAACCGGCGGCATGGCATCGAAAAAGTCATGACGACAACGTCATTGGGCACCGGGACCGGATCGTCGGGCACCTGGACCGGTCAACCGCCGATGACGCCCGGCAGCGGCATCCTCAGCACCGACTGGGTGCCCGGCCCGTCCGACGGCACCCAGTCTCCAGTCGTGGTGAGCTTCACCGATTTTCATTCCGATTCGGAAGAGGACTGGCAACAGATCGCCGTACTGGGCATGAAGCTGGCGGAAAGCTGGCCGATCATGCGCGGCGCAGTCGGGCTCTGGCTGTGGGGCAAGCACGGTGAGTTGCGCGGAGGATCGATATCGGTCTGGGACAGCCACGCCGATTTAAGTCGTTTCATCCGCTGGCCCGTTCACGTTGCCATCATGAAAAATTGGCGCGGACGTATCCGCGTCCGATCGGCCAGCTGGGCCGACGGGCGATTCGTTGCGTCGCAGGCATGGCTTCGCGCCGAGGCTCACATTCGCACGCCGCGCGACATGTGAGGCGGTCGCCGCACCCAGCCTGCGGGTACGACACCGGTGATGAGCGGTGAGATACTGCGTCGATGGCCTCGACCCCGGCGCTGGATCGCGTCGACGACACGGTGCACCGCCGCAGCGCCGACCTCGTCGAGTTGTCGCACGCGATCCATGCCGAGCCGGAGTTGGCGTTCGCCGAGCATCGCAGCTGCGCCAAGGCGCAAACGCTGGTGGCCGAGCGCGGTTTCGAGATCACGCCGGCGGCGGGGGGTTTGGACACGGCGTTTCGCGCCGACTTCGGCAGCGGTCCGCTGACCGTCGGCATTTGCGCCGAATACGACGCGCTGCCCGAGATCGGTCATGCCTGCGGCCACAACATCATTGCCGCGGCGGCCGTGGGCGCCGCGCTCGCGCTGGCCGACGTCGCCGACGAGCTGGGCCTGCGGGTATCGCTGCTGGGAACGCCGGCTGAAGAATTCGGCGGCGGAAAAGTCTTGCTGATCAACGCCGGAGTGTTCGACGATCTCGCGGTGTCAGTCATGGTGCATCCAGGTCCGGTGGACATCGCGGCCGCGCGCTCGCTGACATTGTCGGCGGTCCGGGTGATCTACCGCGGAAAGGAATCTCACGCATCGGCCGCGCCGTTCCTCGGTGTCAACGCCGCGGATGCGGTCACTGTCGCGCAGGTGGCGATCGGATTGTTGCGTCAGCAACTGGCCCCGGGGCAGCAGGTGCACGGCATCGTCACCATGGGCGGGCAGGTCGCCAACGTCATCCCCGGCCGGACAGAGTTGCAGTACACGATGCGGGCCACCGACGCGTCGTCGCTGGCCGATCTAGAAGCCAAAGTAGGCGACTGCTTCCTGGCCGGCGCGGTGGCTACCGGCTGCGACTACACCGTTGAGCAGACCGAGCCGATGTACGACGCGCTGCGGCCGGACGACTGGCTGGCCGAGACCGTCCGCGCCGAGATGACCCGGCTCGGCCGCTCGCCGCTCGCGAAGGAATACGAGGCGGCGGTTCCGCTGGGGAGCACCGACATGGGCAACGTCACCCAGTTGATGCCCGGCATCCATCCGATGGTCGGAGTCGACGCCGGTGGCGCGTCGTTGCATCAGGCTGATTTCACCACGGCAGCCGCCGCACCCACGGCCGACAAGGCGGTGCTCGACGGCGCGATCATGCTGGCGCGCACAGTCGTTCGCCTTGCTGAATCATCCGAGCAGCGCGACCGGGTGTTGAGCGCACACGAGGAGCGGCGCGCATGACCCTCGCTGAAATCGCGGACTCCTGGCTGGCCGCGCACCACGACGATCTGGTCGGCTGGCGGCGGCACTTTCACCGTTACCCCGAGCTTGGTCGCCAGGAGTTCGCCACCACGCAGTTCGTCGCCGCGCGGTTGGCCGAGGCCGGGCTCAATCCGAAGGTGCTGCCCGGCGGGACGGGGCTGACGTGTGACTTCGGCCCCGATCGGGAGCCACGCCTCGCGCTCCGGGCCGACATCGACGCCCTGCCGATGGCCGAGCGGACGGGTGCTTCTTACGCGTCGACAATGCCGAACGCCGCACATGCCTGCGGCCATGACGGGCACACCGCGATCCTGCTGGGCGCCGCGCTCGCCCTGGCGGGTGCACCGGAACTGCCGATCGGGATCCGGCTGATCTTTCAGCCCGCCGAGGAGTTGATGCCCGGCGGTGCGATCGACACCATCGCCGCGGGCGCGATGGCCGGAGTCGGCCGGATCTTCGCGCTGCACTGCGATCCCCGTCTGGCGGTCGGCAAGGTCGCCGTGAAGCCGGGGCCGATCACCTCGGCAGCCGACATGCTCGAGATCCGCCTGTCGTCGGCCGGCGGGCACACCTCGCGGCCGCACCTGACCGGCGACCTGGTCTACGGGCTGGGCACCCTGATCACCGGTGTGCCCGGCATCTTGTCTCGCCGGATCGACCCGCGCCACAGCACGGTGATGGTCTGGGGCGCGGTCAATGGAGGGGTGGCCGCCAACGCCATCCCGCAGAGCGGCACGCTGGCCGGCACGGTCCGCACCGCCAGTCGCGAGGCGTGGCTGGGCATGGAGGAGATCGTGCGGGAAGCGGTGAGCGCGTTGCTGGCCCCGCTGCACATCGAATACACCCTGCAGTACAACCGCGGCGTCCCGCCGGTAGTCAACGAAGAGGTCTCGACACGCATCCTCACTCACGCCATCGAGGCGGTCGACCCGGATGCGCTGGCTGACACCAAACAATCCGGTGGCGGTGAGGACTTCTCCTGGTATCTCGAGGAAGTGCCGGGTGCGATGGCCCGGCTCGGCGTCTGGTCAGGGCACGGTCCGCAGTTGGACCTGCATCAGCCGACGTTCGACCTCGACGAGCGCGCCCTGGGAATCGGGGTCCGGCTGATGGTCAACATCGTCGAGCAGTCGGCGGGGCTGGGTTAGACGCGCGACGCGCTGTGTGGGGCGAGCGTGCGTGTTTGTACGCCGACACGCCGCAAACGCCGTACGGCTGGGCACGCTCGTCGAACCGACGGCGTGATCCACAGAATCGTTTTCATCGACAGATCGGCCGTCGGCGGTTCGATGTCGAATCCGACGCGCAGGCGGCACGCCGACGATCGGGCCGTGAACAACGAGCTGATGCGGCTACTGGATAACCAAGGCGGAGTCGTCACGTCTGCGCAGGCACTGACATTCCTGACTCGCCGCGGACTGCAGGCAGAGGTGAACCGCGGTGACCTGCAAAGGATTTCCTACGGTATCTACGGGCGGGGCGACGCGGACATCACCTTGCGCCTGCGCGGCTTGGACTTGGCTACCGGCACAAATGTCGCCGTATGCCTGGCCACCGCTGCCGCGGCGTACGGGTTCGACACGGAGCGAACCGTCGACTTGCATGTCCTGAATCCCAGCGGCTGTCAGCTGCGGCCCGCCGACGGTCTGGTGGTACATCGGCGGGAGGGCGCGCCGCTGACCCCGGTCGTAGGCCGACTTGCTACCGCGCCCGGCTGGACAGCGATCGCGGTGGCGTGCGGGTTGCCCCGACCGCGAGCACTGGCGACGCTCGATGCCGCGCTTCGTAGCGGCACGTGCAGCCGCAACGATCTGCATCGAGCCGCGCAGCGTCAGGCCGGCCGGCGCGGCATTGTCGCTGTCCGCGAGTTGCTTCCGCTGGCGACCGGCCAGGCGGAGTCGCCGATGGAAAGCGAGGCTCGTCTGGTCATGATCGACGGTGGCTTGCCGATCCCAACGCTGCAATACCAGGTCGGAGACGCCGACGGCCGGACGTGGCGGGTGGACTTCGCATGGCCGGAGTATCGAGTCGCGGCCGAGTACGACGGCGTCGACTGGCACGCCGGGCCACGAGCTTTCAAACGGGACCGCAGTCGTTCCGCGGCGCTTCAAGAGGTGGGTTGGGTGACCATCCCGATCATCGCCGAGGATGTGAGGCAGCGTCCCTGGCAACTAGTCCGCCGTATCGAAACGCAGCTCGAGCGCCGAAGAGCGGCGTGAGGCTTTGCGAAGGTGCGCAGAATGCCGTCCTCAGCGGCGTGTCTGCGTACAAACACGCACGCTCGGGGCACCGGGCACTGGGGCCCGGGGCTTCAGCGCGCTACTCGCCGTGCCCAGGCCCCACGTTGCGGGCTGGCCCGGTACGAATCTTGTGGACGTATTCGCTTGGCGCACCGGCGATTTCGGCAGCGTCAGCCATCACGCCGATGTAGCGCGCGGACGGCACGCCGCCTTCCCAGGCGTCCACCACGTACAGCCAGGCGAGGACCGGATCGGTGTCGGTGTCTGATGCCACGCGTTCCACCCGGCAGCGGATCTTCTTGTGCACGCCGAGTTCGGAACCTTCCCAGCGGTCGAGGTTGCTCTCGTCGGCCGATGTCATGTCGTAGAGCACGACGAACACCTTCGACGCCGGATCCTCCACAACCGTGGCCAGCGCGCCTTCCCAGCCGATGTCCTCGCCGCCGAACGTCAACCGCCAGCCGTGCAGCCAGCCGATTCCGGCCATCGGCGAGTGGGGTGCACGCTGCTGCATCTGCTCGGGATGCATGTTTGAGCCGTAAGCGGCGTAGATCGGCACGGGGAAATCTTAGACGGCATGCGCTGACGCGGCGCATACCCACAACGTTCGTTAGGTTAAGGCGGTGGCGACCCGCATTGTGATCATCGGGGGAGGACCCGCCGGATACGAGGCGGCGCTCGTCGGGGCAGCGCGTGGCGCCGACGTCACCGTGATCGACTCCGACGGCATCGGCGGGGCGGCGGTGCTGTTCGATTGCGTGCCGTCAAAGACGTTCATCGCCTCGACCGGTGTGCGCACCGAACTGCGCCGCGGGCCGCATCTGGGCTTCGACATCGACATCGAAGCGGCCAAGATCTCGCTGCCCGAGATCCACCAGCGCGTCAAGCGGCTGGCCGCTGACCAGTCCGAAGATGTGAAAGCGCAGCTGCTCAGCGCGGGTGTCGCGGTAGTCGCCGGAAAGGGCGAGCTGGTCGACACGACCCTAGGCCTGGCGACCCACCGCGTACAGGCCACCGGGCCCGACGGGAGTACCAGTACGTACGACGCCGACGTGGTGCTGATCGCCACCGGTGCCAGTCCCCGCGAGCTACCGACCGCGCGCCCGGACGGCCAACGCATCCTGACCTGGCGTCAGCTCTACGACCTCGACGCCCTGCCTGAACATCTGATCGTGGTCGGTTCCGGGGTCACCGGCGCCGAATTCGTGCACGCCTACACCGAGTTGGGCGTCGACGTGACGGTCGTCGCCAGCCGCGACCAGATACTGCCCTACGAGGACGCCGACGCGGCCGCCGTGCTGGAGCGGATCTTCGCCGAGCGCGGGGTCGAGTTGGTCAAGAACGCCCGCGCCGACTCGGTGACCCGCACCGATACCGGGGTGCTGGTCAAGCTCGCCGACGGTCGCACGGTCGAGGGCAGCCACGCGCTGATGACCATCGGGTCGGTGCCCAACACCGGTGGCCTGGGTCTGGACCGGGTCGGTATCGAACTCGGGCCCGGTAACTACCTGGCTGTCGATCGGGTTTCCCGGACCTCGGTGTCCAACATCTACGCCGCCGGCGACTGCACGGGGCTGCTGCCGCTGGCCTCGGTCGCCGCGATGCAGGGCCGGATCGCGATGTGGCACGCGCTTGGTGAAGCCGTCACCCCGATCCGGCTGCGTACCGTCGCCGCGGCAGTGTTCACCCGGCCCGAGCTCGCCGCGGTGGGCGTTCCGCAATCGGCCATCGACGACGGATCCGTGCAGGCACGCACGATCATGTTGCCGCTGCGAACCAACGCGCGGGCCAAGATGTCCGGCCTGCGGCACGGCTTCGTGAAGCTTTTCTGCCGTCCGGCCACCGGTGTGGTGATCGGCGGCGTGGTGGTGGCACCGATCGCCTCCGAGTTGATCCTGCCGATAGCGATGGCGGTGCAGACCCGGTTGA
>CBAAAS010000002.1:19871-22471 GCA_964658855.1 uncultured Mycobacterium sp. | reverse complement strand
TGGCGCTGTCGTTGAGATGGACAACGCCGGATCTGGTGTCGATACCGGTCACCACCACGAAATGATTGCCAGCATTTCGCTTACCGGGCTGATTCCAGATGGTTTCGGCGTTGAGAATGGCGATGACCTTGCGGCCTTCTCTCAGCCTCTGTTTGAGTGCGTTGAAGTCGGTCTGTACGTTGTCGGCTTTGATCCCGTAGTGCCAGAGCAGTTTTGGAAGGTCTCGTATATCTGTGAACCCCGATGGCTTCCAGATTGGCCCGGGACCGGCTGTGCTGGAGGAGTTTTCGGCCAATCTGATGATTTGCTGCTCGGTCGGCTGGCGTCCGGTTAGCTGGCCGACCACATCGGCCACCGCCATTTCCCCGCAGTCGGACGCGTGTTGCTCCCGCCAATAGTCTGCGGCGACCGCCGGTTCGCCGAACATGTCCACATCACGGTTAACACTGGGAGCGGGGACTTCGCGGGCGGCGTGGACCGCAGCGGGCGATATAACCGGCGCCGCGGCAGCGATGGCATTCAGCAAAGCGACCAGAACGAGCGCACGCGCGGTAGCGCCGGCCTTGGCTTCGAATGTGTGCAGCCAGTCGATCAAACTCACCCCCAGCGCTGACATGGTGTCTCGGCGTCATCTTTGCCCCGAGATTAAGTCGCCCGCCGGCTTTGGGATACCGGGTTTTCCCTGGTATTCGAGCGGCGGGGCGACGGTCTCTGGAGTCCATTGCCAGGCCTATTGTTTCTCAACCTCTGGGCTCCAGCCCGTAACGCGGCCGTCGAACTACCAGGAAAATCCCGGGTATCGCCAGGTTGGCCAAGTGGATACTTCGAGAAGTCGCCGAAATAAAGCGTCAGGCAGCTTCGTCGATATCGGCCTCGTCCTCGAAATGCTGGACGTACGCCGCGGCGCGCACGGCCTCGTCCGGTTCCAGCGCCGCACCCAGTGCGCCGCCGATCATCGCCAACGATGAAGTAAGCCAAGCTAATTCGAAGTAGTCGCGCAGTGCGGCCGGATGCCCGACCTGGTCCCGCCAGATCTGCGGCACCACGAACCAGTATGCAGCGATCAGCGCCAGTAGATACAAGGCGACATACAGCACGGTCACTCCGATCGCGACGGTCAGCACGGTCGCGATATTGAACAGGATCACCTGCTTGCGCACTGCACGGCTGACGATGGGTTCCCAGAGCTCTGCGCCGATGATCAGGGTCGCGACGGTCGCGACGATCGACACCAGCGCCGTACCGGCCAACCGGTCCCATCCGTACGCGTCCGAAAGCCGCCAGATGTCGGCGGTCACCAACCCGAACACTCCCGCGGCCACCGCGCCGGTCAACGCGCGTGAGAGTCGCAGCGTCAACCGCCACGGCTCATTGGCCGCCACCATTCCGCTGATCAACGTCAGATTGCCGGTCAGGACCCGGGCGGTGTAGAAGAAAGCCTCGTCGGCCGGATCGGTGCCGAGCTCCCGTACGCGCTGCACGGTGACCCGTCGGGAGCGCCGGCCGCCGCGTTCTGCATCGGCGCCCCGTTCTTCAGCCGATCCGAGCAGCCGCACCAGCAGTCGTCCGATCACCTCGCGGGTCCGGTTGCGCGCCCCCATCGCCCCCAGCGCGGGCACCGATACGATCGCCACGTTGCTGACCGGATTGGCATGAGCCACGACCGGACGTTGCTCCACGTGCAACGGCAGGTCCGTCAACACGACGATGACGTCCCACTGCTTCTCGAGCAGTGTTTTCCGTGCGGCTTTGACGATCTCAGCGTCGGTAGCAGGCGGCTGTACGAGTCGTCCTTCCATCACCTCGATGTACCACCGGGCGCCGGGCAACCGCTTCTCCAGCTCGGCATGCAACTCGGTGTCGGCGAGTTCGCGAGCCAACGAAGCAGCCGCGCCGGGATCACCGACCAACCCGAGCATGATGTGTGGATCCGAGTCGCGCGCAGGTTCCGGTGCGGACGTCATGCGTCGATCGTTGCATCCGGTCCCTGGTTCGGGCGCGGCGGCAATATGGCCAGCCACGAGTCCGAGAGCAGCTCCAGTAGTTGCCCGTCCGGATCGCGAATCATCGCCGACTGATCGGAGACGGTTCCGTCGACAACCGAGCCTCCGAATTCGTCCACCCGCGCCAGCGTCGCACCGAGGTCGGATACCGACAGCGACAGGTGGGTGAGCCCAATGTGATCCATCACGCGATCCGACCCGGCACGCAGAACGCGGTGGGAATAGGCAAGCAGTTCGAGCACCAGGCCGTCGCGCACGAGATACGTGGCATGCAGACCGATCGGCGGGTTCAGCTGCAGCAGTTGGCCGGTGCCCTTGTCCGGCGGCGCGAGTTCCCACCAGAACGTGAAATCCAGCAGGCCTTCGTAGAAACGGCGCGACCGGGCGGTGTCGGCGACACACAGTCCGACATGATTGAAAGCCGTTCGCTGACCGGCCATTGCAACCTCCTGGGAGTAACGCCGCCGCTCTACGGGATCTTCAGCGGGAACGGATCATTGGCGAAATCGATCTGGGCTGCGGGATTGGCGACCGCGGTCGTCATGCCGGATCCGAAAGCGCCAGATCTGTCGAAGAGTGTCGCCGTCCCGACCGCCA
>CBAAAS010000002.1:0-19861 GCA_964658855.1 uncultured Mycobacterium sp. | reverse complement strand
CTCCGTCTGCCGCCCAGTGCGAATCTGCTTGCACACCAATCCATTCCCCGACCGGGAGGCGCGCCAATCCGACGGTCAGATCGCCGTTGATGTAGCCGACCCCGTGCGTACCGAGGTTCGTCACCAGGCTGGTCGCCTCGGCCACCATCACTGCTCGAAGGAACTGCGAGCTGGGTTGGCCTGCCACGACGTCGATCGCGCTGTTGTAGAAGCGCTTTCGTGATTCGTTCTGGTGATCACCTGGTGAGCGACTCCAGTCCGCGGCGTCGCTGTGTACGGCCGTTTGAACCCCGACTTCCAGAGACGGCGGAAACGGAATTGCTGTCGGCACGGTCCACAGTCGGCCCGGTGGCGCCGTCGATCGTCGGTATTGCAACAGGGTGGCTCGCGCGACCAACCGGCCCTCCTGGGCGACCTCGCACTCCGCGCTGCGCACTCGCCGGCCGTCACGTACTACCCGTACGCTCACCGCGGTCGGAACACAGCGCGCTGCACGAAACAAGTCGACTGTCAGCCGGGTAGGCATGAAATCATCTGACCCATAATGGCTTTCAAGCGCCTGCGCCGCCAGCCCGACCACGGCCGGTCCGTTGAGATGGTCGTCGCCCCAGTGACTCCCCGCGAACCGGGTCGGCTCGAATTCGCCGCTCTCGGCCAGGGTGAAGTGCGCGGGTTTCACAGCCAGTCCACCGTCATTCCCGCTAAGCCGCGCGGATGATGTCCACGGCCTTTACCAGCATGCCGCTCAAGAGATCTTCCGCCTCGGGATTCCCGGGAAGAATACCCTCGGCGGTGACGGCCACCGTATCGCTGAGGAAGGCCGCGAAGACGTAGGACTTGGTGGCCCCCTGAGCGGCCTCGGCGATGGATTCGGTGGTGACGACCCCATCGATGGGCGGCCCGGGTTGGCGGGTGACCGTCGCGACGACCACCCTGCCGGCGACTCGCTGGGTGACCGCGACCTGCTCACAACCTTTGGGGACGACCGGTTTCCCGAGCGGCGTGGGAGAACTCACGGCGCCGACCAGGATCGCTCCCTTTCCGAGCCCGCCGATCATCGTGTACTGCGCATCCTGGGGCGGTCGCACCGGTTGGAGCACCGATCGACACAGCGGAGGATCGACCTTCAGAATGTCACCGACACCGACGGCGAAGAACTTCTCCGCATCGGGTCCCAGAGGCGCCAGGGCGGTGTTCTGTACGCGGTCGAAACCCGGCGGGAATTGGCCTTCCAGTTGGCTGAGCCGACTGATGTCGTAGTACTTCGCGTGTTGCGGCGGGGCGCTTTTCGCCGTCGGTAACGATGTCGGCAGGGCGGCGGCGTCGGGCGGGCTGACCGCGGTTCCGTCGACGGAGCGTGCGCATCCCGGCAGCAGGCTGACCGCGAGCACCATCACAACGCACACGATGGATCGCCAATGGTGGCGACTCACTGGTCGGCCGGCTTGTTCCAGGTGAAGCTGTTGACCGAGTTGCCCATCAGTTGGGCGATCATCATGTTGACGGCAGACGGATGGCCAGAGGTGCGAGGCGTGAACCTGATCATGGGGCCCTCGGCCACCGCAACGAGCGCCAAACCATTCCTCACTGCGGTCATGACGAGCAACCGTCCGCGTTTGGAGGCCGCGTTGGGGTTCTCCAGCGAGAAGTCGTCCACCTCGCCGTAGCCCGGTTCGTAGCCGACCATGGCGTTCGGGATCTGGTATGCCGTCTGAGCTGTCCGATAATTCTTCTCAATGTACTGCTCGACGATCTGGCGCGGAGTCCGGTTGTTCGCCGGCGTTCCGAACAGCCGGATCTCGCCGTCCATCTGGTCGAAGGTCATGGTGATGCCGTCGTCACTCTTTGTCACATCGGCAGCCGGGAGATACGCGACGGAAAACGCGCCATCCTTCGACGTAAATCGCGGATATGTCTTGACCGCAACCGGTGGCTCGTTCGGCGGGGTGGCGGCCGGTGCCTCTGCCGCGGGAGTCTGTCCGGGTTCGTCGCCCACCGGCGGGCCGATCGGTGGCCTTGCGCAGTCAGGTGGGCATGCGTAGTGCGCCTCGGCCGGACTCGCCTTGATTGCGATGGCCGAAACCGCTGCCACCGCAACGGCTAACACGGCCGCGACAGCCGCGATCAGCCCGGCCGGCGATGTCGAGCGCGGCAGTGGCGCACTGTACGAACCGGGAGGTACGCCATACCCGGGGAACAGCCCGGCCGGCATCGCACCGGTGGACGCCTCGGCGACAGCGCGTCGGGCCTCGCGGGCAGTGCGACTGGAGGCCCGCGCTGCCGCTCCGCAGTTCGGGCAGAACGGCATATCTGGAACCGCGTGGCGGCAATGAAAACACAGTGCGGCATCTCCCCGAGCCGCGTCCGGCTGCTCATGGAGCAGCGCCAGATGCACGCCAATTCGCAAGGCCACCAGAGCAATCGCGGCGATGATCAGATGCAGGCCGAGCTGCACTGCGGGGGCGATGCTCGCGACGTCGACAACGCCCAACGCGCCGTAGAGCACGACGACAACGGCCAATGCCCCGGTGAGCGCGCGCCGCAGCGGGCCGCGTTGGGGCTGACCGCGCCGGTTGAACCAGAGCGCAACACCGGTCAGACCTCCGGCAGCAGCGGCGGTCAGTGGCATCGCGAGACCTTGAACGCCGGCCTGCATGAGCAGTACCGCGACCGGTTTATGGTGCGCGACAAGCCCATTGGAAAGCTGCGGGACCGCACGAACTGCTATCGCGGCTGCGGTGAAGAACAGCGCGGTCCGCGCGCCGATGACGTACCCGTCGAGCGCTTCTCGGCTACTGGGCCGGAACAGACGAGCCAAGATCACCGGCGCGACCATCACGATCGCTCCGAGCACAGGAATGCTCAGGCCCTGCGCAAGCAGTCGGGCGGCGCTGTGACCGGGGCCGAGCACGTTGAGGTACGAGTCGGCCAGCAGCGGACCAGTCAGAAGCGCCCAGCCCGCCCCGAGCGCCAACCCGGTCAGCGATGTCAGCGCAACAGTCGGCAGCCCGAGATCACGGCGAACACCGGTCTGACGCACGTAGGCGACGAAGAGCACCGGCACGGCGAACACGCTGATCGCGATCAGGGCTGCTTGCCATCGCATCAGAGCCGTGACGACCAGCGCCACCATCACCAGGCCCAGTGCTACTCGAAAGGCTGTCCGTGAACGCGGCAGCAGATGCGGGAACAGCGTGCTGATCAACGAGAGTCGGACTAACTGCTCGTTCGGTTCGGCGGCGTACGCATCTGAGCGCAGCCGGTCGGGCCCGTTGCCGGGCAGCTGATAGAGATGCGCGCCGCAGTATCCGCAGAATGCCCCACTGGGAACATCGCTTTGGCATACCCGACATTGCACGATTGCCGAATGCTGTTGGGCGGCGGCACTGCTCGTCGTCATTGCCGAGCCCCTTTTTGGATGTCGAGAATGTCGTGCGCCAAGTTGTCGATGTCGGGCGTGCCCAACCCGGTGACCAGATCGTAGCCAGGCACCGCGATATGCACCGCGTTGCCGCCCGTCACGACGTCGTGAAAGGCCGGTCTGGCCGCGCCGGCTGCGACTTGGTAGAGCACCGGGTTGATGTTGCCCACCGGCTGGCCGCCGTTGGCCGTCAGAAACTGGTTGACCAACACCGTCAGCGCCGCCCAGATCGGAGCGGACTGCGACGTGCCGCCGCCGGCCATCCATTGCCCGTCGACGAGGATGCTCACACCGCTGTACGGGTCGGCGTCAGCCGCGACGTCGGGAGTCAATCGATGGGTGGAATCCCACGCCGAGGACACGCTGCTCTGCCACGGGGGTCGGGAGAACAACCGCGAAACTCCCCCGCCGGTCCCTTGTGACATGGGCGAGTCGAACCAAGCGGCTTCGGAGACCCAGACACCGTTGGCATCGGTGCTCAGGGTCGTGCCCCCCACATCGGTCATCGCCGGCACTGACCCGACGGCGTTCACACCCTGATCCTTCTCCCCGGGCGGGGTAGACCAATCACCGTTGAAATCCGCGCATTCCAGGCCTGCGGAGTCCCCGCTCGACATGAAGGCCGACGTGCCGTGTGCCGCCGCGATCTGAACCGCAGACTCCACCGGCGCGAGGTCGGCGGCGGTGGCCATCCGGTCGCAGCCGATGCCGAGCGAGGTGCTCCACACCGCGCCCGGGAACTGCCGGTCGGCGAGTTGGTACATCTGACCCGCCTGCGCGTAACTGGTCGAGCCACCGAAGGCCAACGCATTGACGACGACCAGCTTGGCGTCGGGAGCGATGGCGTGAACGACTTCCAGGTCCATCTCGGTTTCGCCGAGGACCTTGCCCGGCTGGCCACCGATGAGCACCGGGGTGAAGCGCGGCGAACCCAGCTTGTCAGCCCAATGGTCGAGGTCAGTCTGCTTGTATCCGTCGATCTCGAAGAACACGACGGTTTGCCCTTTGCCGGTGAAGCCGTCACGGGCCAGCGGCTCGGCGTTGTAGGTACGAAGCAGGGCCGGCGGCCTGAGCCCGCCACGAGGGACGTCAAGCGGGATGTTCGGCGGTTGAGCGCGATGCATCAACTGATAGCCGAGGACGCTTCCGAGTTCGTCGACCTCGCCCGTCAGCGCGGCCGGCATCGACGGTTGCTGCGCAGCGGCGTAGAAAACCTGGCCGCTTCGGCTGCGGTAGTCGTGGATCGCCACGTCGAATGCCGAGCCGAGGTTGGCCGGCGTGCCCTCGATGTAGGCCCACTCAGTGCCCGGCTGCCACTGCACACCCAGGTGATGGTCCTGCGTCCAGCCGATCAACGCATCGGGGCGCGCGGAGTGATGTAGCGAGGCCGCCAGCGAGATGCGCTCCTGGTGCGCCGGGCCCAAGTCCTTGGAGGCGCCGAGTAGCCACCCAATTGGACCGGCGATCACTCGTGGATAGCCGGCTCTGATCGGCACGGTGCCCATGGCCAGTGCCAGATACACAGCGGCCAGCAGGGCCACCAGACGCACGGACCCCCGGCCTGCCACTCGATTGACAAGGGCGCCCTCTGAGCGCCACAGTCGAATCACCGCTACTCCTTCGACGATTGATTCAGCATGCCTGCCGGCCATCGGCAAAAGTACTTCACATCCAAACCGCCTCTGCGCCGATTCGGTGAATTTTGCTCAAGCCCCGCCGTTTACGCTACCGCGAGGCAACTCATATGAATCACACAAAAATGGACAGCACGCTAGCATCAGCGTGGCCTACTCCCCGCCTGCACCAGAAAGACGAGAGGACCGCACTGATGATGCATGGACTACGGCGTCGTATTGCGGTGGCGGGCAGCGCCGCCGCCATTGCGCTGACGCTCGCAGCCTGCGGCACTCACACGACCGCCGGAGTTCCGGTGCAGGCAAAGAAGATCACGACGGGGAAGTCCTCGGACGTCGCGCCTGCTAACCCGGCGCCCCCGCCAAAACCGTTGCCCGCCAGCAGTATCAAAAATCTCGGGCTTTCCACCGAAGACGTCGACGAGATCGTCGGGATGCAGCTCGACGACAGAGCGGAGCTCGCTTCACCCGGTGTCTCGTCGAGCGACTACGACCACCCCAGTTGCGCTCTGGCGATGGGACTTACCAAAGAAGCCCTTGGCGATGGCGAGTTCACCGCCTATCGCGCAATTTCGAATAGGGCGACCAAAGGCGACAGCCTCATCGGAGTGTTCAAGCAAATCGTCGCCACCTTCGAAACAGCCGCCAAAGCCAGCGAGCTTTTCCATAACGCCTACGGCACTCTCGGCAAATGCAATGCGACCACCATCTCGGCAACGTCGGAATCGACTGTCTGGAAAATTCTCGCCCCGGGGCCATTCAGCGGCGACGTGGCTAATTTTTCGTCGCTTCAGCAGACGGATAAGCAGCAGAACCTGGGCTGGCGCTGCAGCCACCAGGTTCGGGTGAAGAACAACGTGCTCATCGAGGCGCTGTATTGCGGATGGGCCAATGGGGGCCCGGCAACTGCGGCTGCGGTGGACCAGATCAGCGCCCGGATACCGCCGCCGGACAAGCCCAGCCCGCGGGCGCCCTCCGATTTCCTCGCGCCCGACAAGATCAAATCCGTCATTTTGGGTGTCCCGCAGGTCGGCAAGATCCTCGGGTTCAACTTGGGGGTCAGCGAGAAGAATTACTACCCGGTAGATCCGCGAGATCTTGGCGCCCACTCGAATTGCAGTCCCCTATTGGGACCCGATGCCAACTCGTACGGCACCAACGTCGATTACACGGCATTCCGCGAAGTCGATTCTCGTGAAGACAAGGACACTTACCAACACATCGTCAACCAACAGGTCGCGACATATGCCGACACCGATACCGCGTCGCGCACTTTCCAGAGCGCGTTGAAGAATCTCGGTGGTTGCGATGGCGCTCGGGTGCCCATCGGTTCCAACCCGGACGAGCAGTTTCAGTTTCAGGGACCCACCATCAATGACAACAGTGCCCAATGGACTTTGATTGACTTGATCAAAGGGCAGCCGAACACCTGGCGCTGCGTCTTCAATTTCCGTACCCAAAGCAACGTTGTGTTCAGCGTCAAGGTTTGTCAGTTCGGCAATCCATCCGACATGGCCGGTCAGATAGCCGACCAGATGGCGAATTCCATTCCCAAATAGCGGTCGCCCGCTAGGCTCCCCTCGCGCTGAGCTGATGAGTTGCACGCGTTCGGAGCTCGCGGACGTTAAAGGTTCAGATCAGAGGAGGCAAGAATCTCGATGAAACGTGAACTTCTAACTCTCGGCTGCGCGGGCCTCACGGTGTTGATGGCGGCGTCACCAACAGCGGTGGCCGATTCGTCAGCCGCTCAGGTCACGGGCTCGAACATCGACTCGGTGCTGTTGTCGGCCGAGACCGTCGGAGACATCCTCGGCACCAACCTGCCTGTGCAACTGAAGGGCAAACGGCCGGCGTCAGAAGCTCAGCTCGACCAGCATTCAGAGTGCGCTCCGCTTCTGGCTCCCGGGACCAAATTCTATGGATCGGACCTGAATCTGTTTCGCATCACGCTCTTCAAGGACGACAAAGACGACCCGGACTACATCGTGCTTCAGACGGTGGCGACTTTCCCAGATGCTCAAACGGCTCAGAGCGTGTTCAGCAAGGGCCTCGAGCCGACCGCGGCCTGCAACACGACCGTGCAGATCACCGACCTCGACAGCAAGCCGACCTGGGAGCTCTCGGCACCCAAGGTCACCGGCAATGACGCGAAGTGGCACCAAGCCCAGCTCTACCAGGGCGACCCGGTCGGCTGGAACTGCTACGTCGACCTGCATTCCGCCGAGAACTCGATTTTGCGGGCTCAGATTTGCCAGATGGGCAACGCGGGCCCGTCGGTCAGTCAAATGATGGACCAGATGGTGGGCGGGCTCCCGTCCTGAGTTGAGCGAAAGCCACTGTCGTACGCCGGATCTGAATGATATGGAAGGGCGAATTCAATGAAGCGGGTCGAACTTATCTCTGCTTGCGCGGGCCTGATCGTGCTGACCGCCGTCGGCTGCTCGCACGCCAAGAACGACGAAGAAATCGTCAACCCGTCGGTCAACAAGCCGGCGCCGACGCCTACTTCGCAGCAGGTCGCCGCGGGTGACCCCACTGCCCCACCGGCGGCCGCGCCGACATCCTCGCCGGCACCGGGCACCCCTGCGCCGCCGGCGGTGGTCGCGCCCGGCAAGGTGGACGCGCTGCTGCTGTCGCTGGACGACACCGGCGGAATCATCAATGACGCTTTGAATTACGAGCAAAAGTTCAAGACCCCGCTGCAGCCCTACGCCTTGGGCAACCAATCGGCGTGCTCGGTGCTGTTCGGGCTCAACACGGCTGCCGTCGGCAACGACTTCACCACGTTTCGTGCACTGCGCCAACAGGAGAGCAAAGGCAACTACGCACACGTCGTCGAGCAAGAGATCGCCGCATATGCCGACGCGGCGGCCGCGACCGCAGCTTTCCAGAACGCGTTCAAGTCCGTGGATCAGTGCAACAACATCTCGGTGCACAGGGCTACCGACAACGCCGGGACGACCTGGCAGTTCCAGATTCAGAACGGCGACCCGGCCAGCGCCAACTGGCACAACACCGAGTTGACCAACAACAACGCCGACGGCTGGGGTTGTTCACACGGTGCACGGGTGAAGAACAACGTGATATTCGCGGTCCGAGTGTGCCAGCGCGGTGACAGCGGCGCCGACGTGCCAACCATCCTCGACCGACTCGGAAATTCGATTCCCGCCTAGACCCTGAGGCCACCTGCCGGTGTCACAGCAGCCGGCCGCCGTCGACGGCGAAGAAATGCAGGTGCGCCGGCTGCGGATGTACCCGCACCCGCGAGCCGCGCGGCGGGGGGTCCTGGCCGTCGGTGCGGACGACGATCGAGTGGTCCAATGCGTTGTCGGCATTGGTGATTCGCCCGTACAGATAGGCGTCCGCGCCGAGTTCCTCGACGACGTCGATCTGCATCTCGACGCCAGCTCCGCCGATCTCCAAGTGTTCCGGCCGAATGCCGACGACGAGCTCCTTTGTCGCAGAACTGATCTCGCGTGGCAACTGAACCGACCAGTCCCCCAGTGCAACGCGGTGATCGACAACCGGAACGGTCAGCAGGTTCATGGCCGGCGAACCGATGAACTCCGCCACGAACATGTTGACGGGATTCCGGTACAGCTCGCGGGGTGCCGCGCACTGCTGCAGGACGCCGTCGCGTAACACCGCGACCCGATCGCCCATGGTCATCGCCTCGACCTGGTCATGGGTGACGTAGACGGTGGTGGTGCCCAGCCTGCGTTGCAGCCCGGCAATCTGGTTGCGGGTCTGCACCCGCAGTTTGGCATCCAGGTTGGACAGCGGTTCGTCCATCAAGAAGACCTGCGGTCGACGAACTATCGCGCGTCCCATGGCAACTCGCTGGCGTTGCCCTCCCGACAGATCTTTCGGTTTGCGGTCTAGGTAGGGCTCGAGGTCGAGCAACCGCGCCGCATCCAGAACCCGTTGCCGGATTTCACTTTTCGGCAGCCCACCGATCTTGAGCGCAAAGCCCATGTTCTGCGCGACCGTCATGTGCGGGTAGAGCGCGTAGTTCTGGAAAACCATTGCGACGTCACGGTCCTTCGGATCATCGTCAGTGACGTCGCGGGCGCCGATCAAGATGCGACCGGAGTCGACCGGCTCCAGTCCGGCGATCATCCGCAACGACGTGGTCTTGCCGCACCCGGAGGGTCCGACGAGCACCACGAACTCGCCATCGCCGACGCTCAGGTCCAAGCGGTCGACCGCGGGAGGCATCCCACCGGCATAGCGCCGCGTCGCTTGGTCGAAAGTCACTGGAGCCACGAGCTACCCACCCAGCCCGGTGACGGCGATGCCACGGATGAAGGCGCGCTGCGCGATTGCGTACACGAACAGCAGCGGCAGCAGAATGAGGATGGATGCGGCCATCAACACCGGCCACCGCGACACGTATTCGCCCTGCATTCGGACCAGCCCCAGTGTGAGGGTCGAGATGCTGTTGCGCTGAATCATCAACAGCGGCCAGAGGAAATCGTTCCAGACATTGACCCAGGTGAGCACCGCCAGCACCATCACCGCCGGCCTCGCATGCGGAAGCAGTATCCGCCAATAGATTTGCCAAGGGGTGCAGCCGTCAAGGATTGCCGCCTCTTCGAGTTCGTCGGGCAGGGTGCGGAAGAACTGGCGCATCAGGTAGGTACCGAACGCGCTGCCGAACAGCCCAGGCACGATCATTGCCCATGGTGTGTCGGTCAGTCCGGCGATCCGCATCAGAATGAATTGCGGGATGACCGTGACCGTCAGCGGAACCATCAACGTACCCAGATACAAAACGAACAACGTGTCACGTCCCCGAAATCGCAACCGCGCGAACGCGTAACCGGCAAGTGAGCAGAAGAACACCTGCCCGGCACTGACACAGCCGGCGTACAGAACCGAGTTGAAAAACATCCGCCAGAACGGCATCACCGCGAATACTTCGCGATAATTCGACCACTGCGGTTGCGCGGGGAACAGCGTCGGCGTGCTCACTTCGCCCGCTCGCTTCAGCGAACCCGACAGCGCCCACAGGATCGGGAAAAGCGCACAGCTGGCGATCGCCGTCAGGGCGGTGTACACCGCGACGCCACGCAGAAATTTGGGTCTGAGTACCCCAGCGGTCATGCCCACGATTTCTCTTCCTGCGCCGCCCGGCGACGCCCGAGCCGCAGCTGCACAACGGTCAGCGCCAGCAAGATTGCGAACATCACCCACGCCAACGCCGAGGCGTAGCCGAATTCCAGGAAGGCGAAGGCGTGCTGGAACAACATGATGCCGAGAACATAGGTGGACGTTTCCGGTCCCCCGTTACGTCCGGTGAGCACGTAGACGAGGTCGAAAGCTTGGAACGCGTGGATGATCGAGATGACGACAACGAACGATACGGCTGCTCGGATCAACGGCACTGTGATCGAAACGAATTGGCGTACCTCCCCCGCACCGTCGAGACGGGCAGCCTCGTAAAGGTTCTCCGGCACGCCCTGCATTGCGGCCAACAAAATCACGGTTGCGAACGGCACACTGCGCCAGATGCTGACCATGCACAGTGATGTCATCGCCCACTTCGGATCCACCAGCCACGGGATGGGGCTGATCCCGACCCAACCGAGCACGATGTTGAGCAAGCCGTTATTGGTGTTGAAGACGAACTGCCAGACGACGGCGATCACCACCGATGACACCGCCAATGGCAGAAAGATGATCGTCCGGAAAATGCCGATTCCCTTGATCTTCCGGTTGAGCACGCCGGCGACCGCGAGGCTGATCAGGACGGTCGGCACGACCGTGCCCACGACGTAGACCACCGTGTTGCGCATCGCGATGCTGAAGAGCGGGTCCTCGGTGAACAGATCGCGGTAATTCGACAAGCCGGCGAATTTGGCCGGAGTGAACAGGTCCCAGTTGTGCAGGCTCATGTACAGCGAAAAGCCGAGCGGAAACAGCATGAACACGGCGACCGCGGCCAGGTTCGGTGCGACGAACAAGCGGCCGGCTCGCGCGCGTCGCTTAGAACGCCCGCGCCGCTGGGCCACGGTGGCGGTGGATGTATCGGCAGCGGTCATGGAGTTCGGAGCACTTCGTCGATGTGGTGCGACAACGCGCCCGTCAATGTTGTCGCGGGACGCACGCCGCGCAGGACAGGGCTGATGTTGCGATCTATCAATGCAGCGATCTTCGGCCAGTCGGGAGTGACCGGTAGCCCCTCGGCATGTGCCGGCCCGCCTGTGAGGACCGCGAGATTTCCAATTCTGCTGTGCGCCTTCGCGAAACCCGCCGAGTGGATCGCCGACTTCAACACGGGCACGAACAACCCAGATTCGGCGATCACGGCCTGCCCCACCGGGCCGGCAGCGAACTTCACGAACTCCCACGCCTGCTTCTTGCGTGGACTGCTCGCTGCGATGGCCAGCCCGGTGGTGCCGATATTCGACTTGGCACCATGCCCTTTCGGTCCGACCGGCAGTACAGTGATGTCGAAGTCCAAGCCGGTGGCACGGTCAAGCGTCTGGTATCGCCAGTGCCCGCCGAGTGCCATCGCCGCGTGACCCGAGGTGAACAGGTCCGTCGTGGCCATCGACTGGGCTTCCGATGCGGTGGGCGCGACGTTGTGCCGGTTGGCCAGATCGGCGTAGAACTGGATGCCGTCGATGAACGCGGCGTCATCGAAGTTGAGGTGCGTCGGGTTGATCCGCGGATCCGACCACGGGACACCGTTGTTCATGCCGAACAGCAGCGCGGAATAGTAGGGCGCCCAGGTGTCGACGAATCCCCACTGCGTGACCCGACCCGATCCGTCCCGCTTGGTGAGCGCCTTGGCTGCATCGAGGAATTCGCCGAAACTCCACGGCTCGTCCCATCGCCTGGGTGGCGGTGGGACGCCGGCCTCGGCGAACAGTGTCTTGTTGTAGAACAAGAAGTTTCCCGACCACTGCTCGGGGAACGCGTATTGCCCGCCGTTGTAGGAGAACGTCTCGTAGAGCGCGGCGACGCTGTCCGACTTGATCTCCGCGGCAAACTGGTTGTCTTGCGCCAACATTGTGTTGAGATCGAGCAGCACTCCCCGCTCGGCCAGCCCGGAATAGGTGAATTCCCAAGCCATCAGGACATCCGGACACTTGCCGCCCGCGCAGTAGATCGACTCATGCAGCAACGCGTCCGCCCCGGAAAGCAGCGTCCGTACTTTGATGTCTGGATGCCTGCGCTGAAACGCACCGATGACGCGCAACCGGGCGTCTGCCTCTTCGGGGTTGGCCGCGAAGAAGAACGTCAGCGCGTCGTCGTCTGTGCTGCTACAAGCGGTGGGCCACAGCGCCATCGACGCCGCACCGATCGCGCCGGCACCGCGTAGCAGGGTCCGCCGATCGAACGGTCTACCGCGACCAAGGCTGGTGTTCGTGGTGTCTCTCCGGCTCACAGTGATGGAAAACGTAGTTCTTTCGTAGTAGGTCCGGCTGTGGTGTTGCTGGGTGCGCCGCAGCGGGCATCACTGCGCGAAATAGCGCACCCGCTGGATTCCGGTGCCACCCCGGGCCACATCGGCGAACAGGACGCCGCGCCGCTGCCCCGACGAGACCGAAGCCGCGACGGTGGTACCCGCGGCGATCAGTTTCGTCGCCGTCGCGCCCGGACATCGCCGGATCAGCTCGGCGACGTCAGCGGCCTCGTCATCACCGAAAGCGATTGTCGCACCGGATGACAATGCCTGGAGCGCGGCAAATCTGTCACCGCGTCCCACGGCGTTCACGAACGTGTCAACCAATGTTTTCTGTCGCGAACCCACGCGCCGGAAGCCGGCCGCGAAACCAGCGGCGCCGCGCACGCGCTGATTGCGAATCAGCCCCCTCGAGAGCTGGATGCCGGCCGGTAGCGCCGATAGGCCATTGCCGAGGAATTGCAGGACCATCGCGGGCAGCTCCCAGTACGCGCGCAGCACCGAAATCTTCCAGTGACTGTTGACCTGGCGCAGGTCGTAGCGCAGGAAAGCCGGAATCGTCATGGTGACAGCCGAACCCATCACCACCTCGAGATCGAGATCGCGGATCACCGATGAGCCACCGACGATATCGAGATCACGGTGGAAGCCGATCTCACGCGGACCGATGAAAGTGTCATAGAACCGACCGATCTCGGACGGGCCCCTGTGCGGCCGCGAACCCACCGGATCTTCGATGGTTCCGTCCTTGGTGAACAGGCCCACCCACCCCTGGCGATCGTGGGCGGCCGCGGCTGACGGCGAGCGCTCTACCGCCGCGAGAAGCGCCGACTCCATAGAGCCCGTCATCGGCTTGCCACGATTGCGACGCCCGCCGCACGTAGCGCGTCGAGAGCCGCTGCGGTGGACTCCTCCCCCACACCGACGGTCAGATCCACCAGCACCCGGGTCGTCAAGCCCTGCCTCGCCGCGTCTGCCGCGGTCCATCGCACGCAATGGTCGGTGGCAATGCCCACGACGTCGACGTGGTCGACCTGACGCTGCCGCAACCAGTCGGCGAGCAGCGTGCCGCGGTCGTCGTGACCGCTGAACCCGCTGTACCCGGCGTCGTATGCGCCCTTGCGAAAGACTGCCTCGAACCGGCCGGCATCCAGGTCGGGGTGAAAATCCGCGCCCACGCTGTCGACACGGCAGTGTGGCGGCCACGACGAGATGTAATCCGGATGATCGGAGAAATGGTCACCTGGATCGACGTGCAGATCTTGGGTGGCAACCACGTGGCGGTAGTCGGCGCCGTCGGCCAGATAGTCGCGGATCGCGCCCGCCAGGTCTGCCCCGCCTGTCACGGCCACCGAGCCACCCTCGCAAAAGTCTTTCTGAACGTCGACGACGACCAGCGCGCGCATGACACCACGTTATCGCCGAGCGGGCCGGTGCTCGAGTCACCGCAATCATTCCGCTGGGTAGGGTCGGCGAAGTTAACGCCGCTAGCTGCGCGTTGCATCAGGTAGCTTGTCAAACTATAGTCCAGACACGTGTCCAGAAAGCTCGTCGAGGCCTCGCCCGAACCTTTCACCGTGCTGATTCTCGGCACCTCCACTTCAGATCGGGCGTGAGTATGCGGATTGCGCTGTTGTCGTATCGCAGCAAACCGCACTGCGGTGGCCAGGGAGTTTACGTTCGGCACCTGAGCCGGAGCCTGGTCGAATTGGGACACCACGTCGAGGTGTTCTCCGGCCCGCCCTACCCCGAAGAACTCGACCCGCGGGTGGTGCTGACCGAGGTACCCAGCCTTGACATGTATCGGGAGCCGGACCCGTTCCGCATTCCGCATCCCCGGGAAATCCGGGATCGCATCGACCTCCTCGAGTTGGCCGGAGTCTGGACCGCGGGCTTTCCCGAGCCGCGCACTTTCAGCCTGCGGGCCGCGCGACTGCTCGCCGATCGCCAGGATGACTTCGACGTCGTGCACGACAACCAGAGCCTGGGTGTCGGCCTGCTACGGATCGCGGCGACCGGGCTGCCCGTCGTCGCCACCGTGCACCACCCGATCACCCGCGACCGGCTGGTGGATCTCGCCGCGGCACGCTGGTGGCGCAAGCCGTCGGTGCGCAGGTGGTACGGCTTTCTGGGAATGCAGGAGCGGGTAGCTCGCAGCATTCCCGAGCTACTGACCGTTTCATCGTCTTCGGCGACCGACATCACCTCCGACTTCAGCGTCCACCCGGACCAGCTCCATGTGGTGCCGCTGGGCGTCGACACGGACATGTTCGCGCCGTCGTCGGAACCACGAGTTCCGGGCCGCATCATGGCGATTGCCAGCGCGGACGTGCCGCTCAAGGGCGTCGGGCACCTCCTGCAGGCGATCGCCAAGCTCCGTCATCACTACGACCTGGAGCTGCAGCTGGTCGCCAAGCTCGAGCCAAACGGCCCAACCGAGAAGCTGATCGCCGAGCTCGGAATCTCCGACATCGTCCACATCTCCAGCGGACTGTCCGACGACGAATTGGCCCGGCTGTTTGCATCCGCCCAAATTGCCTGTATCCCTTCACTTTACGAAGGATTCTCGCTCCCGGCCGTGGAGGCGATGGCGAGTGGCACGCCGATCGTGGCAAGTCGCGCCGGCGCGCTACCCGAGGTGCTGGGGACCGACGGCGGCTGCGCCAGACTGGTTCCGCCCGGTGACGCTGCCGAGCTGACCCGGGTCATGGGCGAGTTGCTGGACTCCCCCGACGAACTCAAAAGGCTGGGCGCGGCCGGGCGACGTCGTGCTGTCGAGGTCTTCAGCTGGGAGTCGGTGGCCCAACAAACGGTGCGCGTTTACGAGCAGGCCATCGCCCGCACCGGGGCGGCCGGTGATCCGAGCGAAGCGGTGGGCGAGCTGTGCTGACAGTCGATTTCGATCGTCTCGGCATCGGCCCGGGCAGTAAGGTCATCGACGTCGGCTGCGGTGCGGGCCGGCACAGCTTCGAGGCGTACCGGCGCGGCGCGGACATCGTGGCTTTCGATCAGAGCGCCACCGACATTGCCGACGTCGACACCATGTTCCGCGGCATGGCAGATGCTCACGAGGCGCCGGCGTCGGGTCGCGCGGAAGCCGTCGTCGGCGACGCCCGGGCACTCCCTTACCCCGACCAGACCTTCGACTGCGTCATCGCATCGGAGATCCTCGAACACATTCCGGGCGATGACGCCGTCATCGCGGAGTTGATTCGGGTACTCAAGGTCGGCGGCACACTGGCGGTCACGGTGCCGCGGTGGCTTCCAGAACAAGTCTGCTGGTTGCTCTCCGACGACTACCACAGCAACGAGGGCGGCCACATTCGCATCTACCGGGCCAACCAGCTGCGCGGCAAAATCGCCAACCGCGGTATGACGTTCACCTACACCCATCACTCGCACGCGTTGCACTCTCCCTTCTGGTGGCTCAAATGTGCTGTGGGCGTTGATAAATCCGACCACCCCGCCGTCACCGCCTATCACAGGATGCTGGTGTGGGACATGATGCAGCGGCCCATGCTGACCCGGCTGGCCGAATCGACTCTGAACCCGCTGATCGGCAAGAGCGTCGCGTTGTACTTCGAGAAACCGGTACCCGCCGTTGAGCTCGTCTAAAGTACCGAGCGTCGCCGGCGTCCTCTCCCCCGAGCAATGCCGTCAGACCGCGGAATCGATTGCGGCACTCCAATATTCCTCGGGTGAGATTCCCTGGTCCGAGGGTGGCCATACCGACCCCTGGGACCATGTGGAGTGCGCGATGGCGCTCACCGCGGCGGGGTTGACGGAATCGGCGCGGCGCGCCTACGAATGGTGTCGCCGACAGCAACGCGCGGACGGGTCCTGGCCGATTCAGCTACGCGCGGGCATCGTCGAAGACGCCAACAGCGACAGCAACTTCTGCGCGTATGTGGCGGTCGGCGTCTGGCACCATGTCCTGGTCACCGGCGATCGGAGCTTTGCGACGACGATGTGGCCGACGGTGCGCGCCGCCATCGACTTCGTGCTGGATCTTCAGCTCGAAGGTGGCGAAATCTGTTGGGCACGAAGCCCTTCCGGACCGTTGACCGAGGCGTTACTGACCGGCTGCGCAAGCATTTTCCACAGCATCCGGTGTGCGCTCGCGTTGGCGAATATGCTCGACGAGCCGCAACTCGAGTGGGAGCTCGCACTTGGCCGGCTGGGACATGCGATCGCCGTTCATCCCTCTGCTTTCACCGAGAAGCCGCATCACTCGATGGACTGGTATTACCCGATCCTCGGTGGCGCGTTGCGTGGCAGCGCCGCGACGGCCCGGATCGCCGACCGGTGGGGCGATTTCGTTGTCGACGGGCTGGGCATCAGGTGCGTCGACGACCGACCCTGGGCGACCGGCGCCGAAACCTGCGAACTGGTGCTGGCCCTTGACGCGATGGGCGACCGGCAGGCAGCGCTGACACAGTTCGCCGCCATGCAACATCTGCGGGAGAAGGACGGCTCGTACTGGACCGGGCTGGTGTTCAGCGATGGAAAGCGTTGGCCTGTCGAGCGCACCACCTGGACTGGCGCCGCGGTGATCCTCGCCGCCGACGCACTGTCCCGCACCACCGCGGGCAACGGCATCTTCAGAGGCGCCGATCTGCCGCGCGGCCTGGAAAGCGACTACGACTGCGAGTGCGCGGCCAGCCAGTCGGATCGCTAAACCGGCACCCCGGCGTCACCGGCGGTCCGCTGTAGCACCCGCATCGACCCGGTCGCGGACTTCTCCGTGAATGCGCCGCTTTCCAATGCGCGACAATAGATCTCGTAAGGTGGCCGCCCGCCGTCGCGCGGATCCGGGAAGACGTCGTGAATGATCAGCGCGCCTCCGGCACTGACCCATTTCGCCCAGCCGTCGTAGTCTTTGCGCGCGGCCTCCTCGCTGTGACCGCCGTCGATGAACAGCAGTTGCAACGGCGTACGCCAACCCTGAGCAACAACCGTCGACTTACCGACCATCGCCACCACGTTGTCGTCCAGCGCGGCCTCGTCGAGGGTGTGGCGCAGTGCGGGAAGCGTGTCGAACCGCCCGGTGACCGAGTCGACCAGCGACGTGTCGTGAAACTCCCATCCGGGCTGATGCTCCTCGGAGCCGTGGTGGTGATCGACCGTGTAGAGGACGCTGCCACGGGCGCGTGCCGCGGCACCCAGCAGCACCGTCGACTTGCCGCAGTACGTGCCGATCTCGACGCCGACACCGTGGTCGAAGTAGCCCATCGCCACGTCGTGCAACGTGCGGCCCTCCTCAGCGGGCATGAAGCCGGTCACCCGATCCGCCAGGGCGAATAACCGGCTGGTCAGCTCGTCGTAGGCAGTGCGATCTGTGGGAGACATCATGCACTGAACGTAGTGCACAGGCCTTGACATTCGGTTGCCGCACCTGTGTCGGTGTAGTAGTGTCCGGACACGTGTCCAACCCGATAGTTCGGGAATCGACCAGACGGCGCCTGACCGCTAAGCAGGCCGACACCGTTGACCGGCTGGGCAACGCGGCAATCGGGGTGCTGGGCCGAGAAGGCTTCTCCGGGTTGACGATTCGTATGGTCGCCGCGGAGGCCGGCGTTGGCGCGGCCACGGCCTACACATACTTCTCCTCGAAAGAGCATCTCGTCGCGGAGGTGTTCTGGCGGCGGCTGGCGGCCAGCCCGGTTCAGCCGACTGAGTCGCCGGATCTCAACGTCCGCGTGATCGCCGTGCTGCGACAGATCGCGTTACTGGTTGCCGACGAGCCGGCGCTGGCCGGTGCGGTCACCAACGCATTGCTCAGCACGGATCCCGAAGTCGAGCATCTACGGCTGTCTATCGGCCGCGAGATACATCAACGCCTGGTCACCGCTTTGGGCGAGGGATACGGGCCTGATCTGGTCGAATCACTCGAGCTGCTGTACGCGGGAGCGTTGGTGCGGGCCGGGATGGGATACGCGTCTTACACCGAGATCGCCGATCGGCTGGAGACCTCGGCGCGACTCCTGTTGGCCGCGGAGGCATAGCTGGACGGCGCGGGCTGGCATGATCAACGCCCATGGACGCCGCCGACCATCCTGAACGCGATCAGGCCTGGGACACCACGGAGCGATCGGAAACGGCAACACAACGGTTAGATCGCAATTGGCTCAGCCTGTTACAGGAATTGCGCGTCGTCCAAACCGGGGTCCAGTTACTTACCGGCTTCTTGCTGACACTGCCCTTTCAACCCCGCTTCGATGGCCTGAGCGCGGCGATGCGGATCGTCTACCTGGCGACGGTGGGCTGCTCGGTCGGTGCCACGGTGTTGTTGGAAGCTCCGGTCGGGATGCATCGCATATTGTTCCGACGGCACCGAACCCAGTTCCTGGTGTCCGCGGCGAACCGGCTGGCGTATGCCGGTTTGCTGCTGATGGGCATTTCGCTGATCGGTGTCACCGTGATCATTTTCGGCGCGGTGGCCGGTACCCCCGCGGGTGCCATCGCCGGGGCGTGCGCTGGCGCCGCTCAACTCGGTTTCTGGGTGGCGTTGCCGCTTTGGGTGCGCCACCGAGCACCCCCACCAGCGCCTTAGGCTGCCTGGCGGCCCGGTTTGCGTGGGGCACAAGCTGGGTAACACACCCGTCATGTTGATCCGCAGAATCGCGCGCCCTTTGCTGTCCGCAGTGTTCATCGGTCAAGGAATCGAGACGCTACGCAACCCGTCGGTCACACTCGAAGCCACTGAGCCCACCGTCGCGGCGCTGCGAAGCCTGCCAGAGCCGTACGGAGACAAGGTTCCGTCGAATCCGGAGACGGTCGCGCGGATCAATGCCGCCGTCCAGGTCAGCGGTGGTCTTTTGCTCGCGACCGGAAAGCTACCGCGAATCGCCTCTGCCGCATTGGCAGTCACGGTGATACCGGGCAGCCTTGGCGGGCATCTGTTTTGGACTGAAAAGGACCCGCAACGCAAAGCGGAGCAACGCCGCGCCCTACTGACCGATCTGAGCCTGCTGGGCGGGCTGATCATTGCTGCGGCCGACACCGCGGGTAAGCCGTCTTTGGGATGGCGTGGCAGGCAGGCGGCCGGCCGGCTCTCCGAGGCGGTGACGTCAGCCATACCGCTGGCGGGATCTGACGACTCGGTGTTCGATTCCGAGCTTGCCGAGAAAATCGCGCACGGTCTGCACGCCGGCGCCGAGCGCAGTCGGGAACTGGCCAGCGCGGCGGCCGAACGGAGCGCACCAGTGGTTGAGGCTGCTCGCAAACGCGGTGAGGAATTAGCCGAGACTGCCGCCAAGCGGAGTAAGCCCGTCGTCAAGAAGGCCCGCAAGAAGGCGAAGAAGCGTGGCGCCGAACTGGCTGACACTGTGCGTGAGCGCAGTGCTGAGTTGGCCGAAACCGCACGGGAGCGCGGCAGCGAACTCGGCGAGA
>CBAAAS010000001.1:12916-23279 GCA_964658855.1 uncultured Mycobacterium sp. | reverse complement strand
GTGGTCGACCGGCGTCGTCAGGTCCGCTCCGCCGCTGACGACGACTGTCTTGGCCGCAATGGAGGCCAGCGTGTGGTACTCGTCGTATCGCTTCAGGCTGGGAAGGAAGCCGGCGGCGGTCGTCAATGAGCTCGTTTCGAGGGCGGACGCTGTGACTGCCGCGGCGCCGTTCCGCGCAACGCTCGCGTATTTGCTCAGGCCTCTGCAGACCGGCTGCAGGAGACCTTGGACCACGTCGTCCATGCGCCGGGGCATGTGGTTGACCAGATCGAACACCAGCCCCGTGGCACGAGTAGCCAGTAAACGGCCGAGTCCTCGCTCGGAGAGCCGGCCGGCCGCGGTGGCAACCAGAACGAGACCCTGCGGGTCCACGGGACGAGCCTCGGCGGGACGGCAGAGATACGCCAGCGCCGTCATTCCACCCATCGAGTGTCCCGCCACGGTGAGGGGGCCCGTGACGTTGAGAACTGTCAGGACCTCGGCGAGATCGGCTGCGAGTCGGTCGATCCGGTAGGTGTCCATATCGGCGCTGGCCGATTGGCCGTGACCGCGGTGATCGTAGGTGATGACTCGAATGCTGTTGCCCCACTGACGTATCAGGTGGCGCACTTGGAGTGCCCAGCTCGACTGAGTCAGGCAAAGACCGTGCAACAAGACGACCGTGTGGTCGCGAGCACCGGCGGAGCCGTAGTCGCGGACGGCCAGTCGCACACCATCATTCGTGATGACCGTGCGCTCAATGTAGCCAGCGCGCCTCGCGTCCAAGGACGTCGTGGGACGAGGCCCGTGAGATGCCGTGGTCGGATATGGCCGAGCGAACATTGCGTTCTCCTTGTCCGGGTGGATGTCGGGAACGAATCCGGCATCCTGTGCGCTCGAACGTTAGGGATTGCAGCGAGCCCTGACTCGCTTGTGCGCAATAGCCACGCAACAAGCGATTTCGCGCTTCTGCGCATTGTGCTCAACCACGCGCGGCGCGCTGGCGCAGCGGCGATCTACGACGTGCCCGGCGGGTCGGCCACCGGACGGTATGAGCCGGGCGGGTTTCCCGTCCAGCGGCGAAACGCACGTCGAAATGCGCTGGGCTCGGAGAATCCGAGCCGCTCGGAAAGCTCCTCGACGGTCTCCCCGCCGCGCACCAGGCTGGCGATCGCTTCGTCGCGAAGGATCTCCTCCTTGATCTCCCGGAACGACGTGCCTTCATCCCGCAACAGTCTGCGCAGATGCTGGGCGCTGACCGCGAGCCGCTTCGCGACGTCGTCGACGGTCACCGCCTCGTCGGCATTCCTGCGTTCGATCATCCTGCGCACTCGGCTCGATGTGGTCGGCTGGTAGTCCTGTCGAAATAGCAGGTCGTTCGGCGACGTTCGGAGAAAGTCCATCAGCTCGTTCTCACTGCGGATCACTGGCGCACTCAGGTATTTGCTACTGAAAGTGATTGCCGAGTAGGAACTTTCGAATTCCGGCGCGACGCCGTATATGAGCAGGTACTCGGCTTCGTGAGCGGGTGCAACACCGGGAAGGTTGACCGAATCCAGCACGATCTGCTCACCGATCAGCCAGCCGGAGAAGCGGTGGAATACGGCCATCAGGACGTCGATGACGAGTCGGTCGCTGTGCGTGCGACCAGCCGGATCGAGGAAGAGCCGGGTGCTCGCCTCCCCGACCTCGAGGCCGACCGCTTCGAATCCGGTTGCAATGTTGGAGAATTCGACGTAGCGCCGAATCGCGGTGCGCAGATCCGGAGCGTGAATCAGGCCGAGGGTCATCATCTTGAAGGTGCCCCGGGGGACCGGCTTCGGGCCGGCGCCGAACAGCTCGTCATCGGTAGCCAGCCACAGCGCCTGAATCAGGCGGTTGGCCTGCGCAGTGGTGACACGGGTGGCGTCTTGGCCCAGCAGTTCATCGGTGATCTTGGCGTCGCGCAGCGCGGCGGCGAGGTCGAGTCCACGCAACCGCGCCGACTCCATCGCCGCGCGTACGAATTGGACCGCCACCGTGCGGCTTGCCACAGGGCGAAGCTACCACCAGCGCATGCGCACTTCGGTCACGCATGTCGCTAGTTGCAGTCATTGGCCTCGCCGCGGTCCGCTTCTAGCGTTTCTCGCATGCCAAGAACTGAATTCGACACCGACGCTGTCGGCCGTTGGAGTGCGGACACTCCGTTCCCGGTGCCGGTCGAGCGGACCATCGCGTACGCGAAGGCCACCAATGACCCGATAGCCGTCCATCTGGACGGCACCCTCGCACCGCCGGTCTTCGCGGTGGTGCCAACCCTGCCCGCACTGGCTCACGTGACGCTGTCGGCCGTGCCGGACGACTTGGCCATGCGAATCCTGCATGGCGAGCAGGACTTCCGATTCCACCGTCCGATCGAGCCGGGCGAGCCGCTCACGGTCCGCGCGAAGGTCGTCGGCATCCACGGAAAATCCTCGGGCGTCGTCGTGACCTCGGTTGCAGAGACCCGTGACCGCGACGACAAGACGGTCAACGAGCAGTACTTCAGCGGATTCTTCCGCGGCGGTCAGTGGCCCAACCAGGTGGGCGAGCCAGCGCCGGGCCACTCCTTCGACGAGGCATTGCGTAGCCGGGCTGCGGACTTCGTCGTCGAGCAGAAGTTCGACCTCGACCAGACCTTCCGCTACGCCGAACCTGCGGGCGACCCGATGCCGATCCATCTGGACGAGGATTTCGCCAAGCAGATGGGACTGCCGGGGATCATCATGCACGGGCTGTGCACCATGGCTTTCACCTCGCACGCGGTGCTGTCCCAGGTCGCGCCCGACAGCCCCGAGCGGTTGAAGCGGCTCGCGGTGCGGTTTTCCGCCCCCGGTCGCCCCGGGCAGGTCATGACGACCTCGATCTGGCGCGAGGATGAAGCGACGCTGCGTTTCGAAAGTGTCAACGACGAGGGCCAGGTCCTGATCAAGGATGGCCTCGCGGAATTCGAAGGGAACTGAACATGAGTAACAAGAAGCGGGTCTTCGTCATCGGTGTCGGGATGACCAAGTTCGAGAAGCCGGGTAGCCGTGAGGGGTGGGACTATCCGGCGATGGCCAAGGAATCCGGCACGAAAGCGCTTGAGGACGCCGGCATCTCGTTCGACCAGATCGAGCAGGCCCACGTTGGCTACGTCTACGGCGAGTCGACTTCGGGGCAGCGCGCGGTATACGAGCTGGGCATGACAGGGATTCCGATCACCAACGTCAACAACAACTGCTCCACGGGGTCTACCGCGCTGTTCCTGGCCACCCAGTCGGTACGGGGCGGACTCGCCGACTGCGCACTGGCGCTGGGGTTCGAGAAGATGCAGCCCGGCTCACTGTCGGTCGGTAATCAGGACCGGGAACAGCCACTCGGGCGCCACATTCAAGCAGAGGCAGAACTCTTCGAGTTCGCCTTTCCGCCGGCGCCCTGGATGTTCGGTGCTGCGGGAGTCGAACACATGCAGCGCTACGGCACCACCACCGAGCACTTCGCCAAGATCGGCGAGAAGAACCATCGCCATTCGGTGAATAACCCGTACGCACAGTTCCAGGACGAGTACACGCTCGATGACATCAAGGCCGCCAAGATGATCTACGCGCCAGCCGAACTCACCAGACTTCAGTGTTCGCCTACGTCGGATGGTTCGGGCGCCGTAATCGTGGCAAGCGAGGCATTTGTCGAGAAACACGGGTTGGCCGCGCAGGCAGTCGAGATTGTCGGGCAGGCCATGGTGACCGATCTCGAGTCGACCTTCACCGACAAGAGCGCCATCACCATCGTCGGCGCCGACATGACCCGCACCGCGGCACGAAAGGTGTACGACCAGGCCGAGATCGGCCCAGAAGACATCGACGTCATCGAACTGCACGACTGCTTCTCGGTCAACGAACTGCTCACCTACGAAGCGCTCGGACTCTGCGCGGAAGGTGAGGGCGGCAAGCTGGTCGACAACGGCGAGACCACGTACGGCGGAAACTGGGTGGTCAACCCCTCTGGCGGGCTGATCTCCAAGGGGCATCCGTTGGGCGCCACCGGTCTGGCCCAGGCGAGCGAGCTGACCTGGCAGTTGCGGGGCACAGCCGACAAACGGCAGGTGTCGGCCGCTGCACTGAAATCCGGTGTCGCACTGCAGCACAACATTGGACTCGGCGGCGCGGTCGTCGTAACCGCCTACCGCCCAGCCGACCGCTGAGACCCGAAAGATAGAGGAAAACACGTGGATACATTGCACAACAAAGTCGCCGTCATCACCGGGGCGGGACGCGGTATCGGGCGGTCACACGCCCTGTTCTTCGCGGCTGAAGGGGCCGCCGTCGTCGTCAACGACCTCGGCGGAGCCAACGACGGGAGCGGGTCCGACAGCGGGCCCGCCCAAGAGGTCGTCGACGAGATCACAGCCGCTGGTGGGCGCGCGGTGGCCAACACCGACAACATCGCCACGTGGGGGGGCGCGAAAAACCTTGTGGCGCAGGCGGTCGACGAGTTCGGCACGCTCGACGTGGTGGTGAACAACGCCGGCATTCTGCGGGATTCGTTCGTCGCAGGGATCTCGGAAGCGGACTGGGATTCGGTCATCGCCGTGCATCTCAAGGGGCACGCCGCGGTCCTACATCACGCTGCCGCGTACTGGAAGGACCGATCGAAGTCGGGCGAGCAGGTGCGGGCCTCGGTGATCAACACCGCATCGGCGTCGGGCACCTTCATGGTCAACCCCGGTCAGGCGAATTACGGTGCCGCCAAAGCGGGTATCGCCGAGCTCACCCGGGTCGCCGCCGCCGAATTGGGACGTTACGGCGTCCGGGTCAACGCGATCGCTCCGGTGGCCCGGACCCGGCTCACGCTGGCGACGCCCGGCATGGGCGCCATCTTCGCGGCTGAGGTGCCCGAAGGCCAGTTCGACATGTTCAGCCCCGAGAACATCTCTCCGATCGTGGCGTACCTGGCTGGCGACGAATGCTCGATCAGCGGAACGGTTTTCGCAGTACAAGGTGGATCGATCTCGAAGATCACTCCGATGGAACTCGGGGAAACCATCGAGACGGACGGGCCTTGGGAAATCGACGACTTGCACAAGCGCCTGACCACTTGGTCCTGACGGGCCGTCGGGCCAGTCATCTCTCCGGCAGCTCGGCGAACCGCTTCTTGACGTCTGCGTACCAGCTGATCGACTTGAGCGGGCGGCGCCAACGGCCCTTCATGTCTTCGCGGGCGGGCACGTGGGCGTCATCGCCGGCCTTGACGAGTTCCTTGAGGTGTTGGTCCTGCGCTTTGATGATCTCGTCGGCGCTCTCACCGCGGTGCATGAGGTCGCAGGGGCCACCAAGGTCTTGGCAGGTCATGGTCTTCACAAAGGTCCTCCATTTTCTGGTCACACCGGGCGGTCCGGGTGCGTCAGGATGATGACGCAGCCGACGACGAAAGTGTGACCGCCATGGTGAGCGACGATCAGCTCCGCGACGGCTTCGAGGCCGAGCGCCCTCGCCTGCAGCGCATCGCCGCGCGGATTATGGGCGACGCCGACGCGGCACAGGACGTCGCGCAGCAGGCGTGGCTGAGGCTGCACGCCACCGATGAGCCGATCGACAACTTGGCTGGCTGGCTGACCACGGTGACTTCGCGGCTGTGCCTGGACCGGCTGCGGGCGCGCGCGCCGGTGCCGACGGAGTCGATAGAAGTCGAGGCGACGGCACTCGACCCGGCCGACGACGTGGTGCTGGCCGACACCGTGGGCATCGCGCTGCAGGTCGTGCTCGACCGCCTCACGCCCGCCGAGCGGGTGGCCTTTGTCTTGCATGACAGCTTCGGCGTCGACTTCGAGTCGATCGCCTCGATGCTCGACTCGACGCCGGTCGCGACGCGCAAACTGGCCTCCCGGGCTCGCGCCAAGGTACGCCTGGCCACGCCGGAGGATGCCCTCGCCGATTGGGAGGTCGTGGACGCCTTCATGGCTGCCGCGCGCGAGGGCGACTTCACCCGGCTGCTGGAGCTACTCGCTCCCGATGTGGTGGTTTCCGCGGACGCGGCCGCGAGCGCGCTGGGCACGCCGACACGCCTGGAGGGCCCCGACGAGGTGGCCAGTTTCTTCAACGGCGCGGCCGCAGCTGCTTTCGCGGTCTTCGTCGAGGATCGTCCGGGCGCCGCGTGGATTCAGCGGGGCGAGGTCAAGGTTGCCTTCGATTTCGCCGTCGAGGCGGGGCAGGTACGCCGTCTGCAGTTTCGCGCCGACGTCGACGTGCTGGCCGGTGTTCGGCGCCGCGAGGGCGGGAGCGCGCGGTAGTCAACACGACCGCGGGTACGGCGGCGCTTGGCCTCACCAGGGAAGCGTGCCTCTGGCGTCGAAATAGCCGCCGGTGGGACCGTCGTGGCTGATCTGCGCCATGCGCACGATGATCTCAGCGCCCTGTTCGACGGTCTGGATGCCGGTGTTCCCGTTGAGGTCGGTCTTGGTGAAACCGGGCTCGACTGCGTTGATCCGCATACTCGGGAACGCCTTCGCGAACTGCACGGTGATCATGTTGACCGCGGCCTTCGACGCCGGGTAGGCCACCCCGGGGTAGGCGTACGTCGGAGTCGCCGGGTTGGTGGCGGAGGTCAGCGAGCCCAGGGCGCTGCTGACGTTGACGACCACTGGGGCGGCAGACCGCTGGAGCAGCGGGATAAATGCGTGGGTGACCCGGACTGTCCCAAAGACGTTGGTCTCGAACGTCTGCCGCATCACGTCGGCGGTCACGTCGGCGGGACCGATCACGGCGTTGTTAGCGCCCCTCTCTTCGACGCCGGCGTTGTTGACCAAAACGTCCAACCCGCCATGGGCCTCGACGACCTGCACCGCGGCTTGCACCGACGCGTCGTCGGTCGTGTCGAGCAGGACGGATCTCGCGCCTAACTGCGCGGCCGCACGGTTTCCGCGTTCGGCGTCTCGGCTGCCGATATAAACCGTGTGCCCCGCGGCGACCAGCTGCCGGGCCGTCTCGAAACCGAGGCCCTTGTTTGCTCCGGTGATCAGTGTTGTTGTCATGACTCCACGATGCCGCCGAACCACGCCGCTGGCCAGATGTCCACACTTCCTAGGACTGCCAGTACCAGGGTGATCCGCGAGAGTCGCTGGGCTCGACGACACGGCAGCATTACGCTCATCGGCGCGAGGGTGCCAACCGAGGAGGACTTGTGACGACGGTCGCTTCAACTCCTAACTTTCATAACGACCCCGACCGGATCGCTCAAGCGGTCAACGCTGCACACATTAAGTACAAGAACAAGCGTGGCGGCAAGAACGCCGGCTACATTCCAGCCCTAGCGGAGGTCGACCCACAACTGTTCGGGATCTGCGTGGCAACCGTTGGCGGCCAGATCTTCTCGGTTGGTGCTGCCGAATCTCAGTTCGCGCTCGAGTCGATCTCGAAGGTCTTCACCGCCGCGCTCGCGATGGAGCAGGTAGGTCCGCGGGAGTTTCACCGCAAGGTAGGCGCTGATCCGACTGGTGAGGCGTTCAATTCAGTTCTGGCACTGGAACTCCATAACAACAGGCCGATGTCGCCGATGGTCAATGCAGGCGCGATGACAGCAACCAGCTTGGTGTCGGCCACCGACGCCGGCGACCGGTGGCGCCAGATCCTAGAGATTCAAAGCAATTTCGCGGGTCGCCCGATCGAAGTTAGCGAACAGATCGTCGCCTCCGAGCGCGCCACCAACTTTCAAAACCGCGCGATCGCCTGGCTGCTGCTCTGCGGCGGATATATGTATTGCGAGCCGATGGAAGCCGTAGACATCTACACCCTGCAGTGCTCGACGCTGGTCACCACCGTCGATCTCGCCATCATGGGCGCGACCCTGGCCAACGGTGGCGTCAACCCCATCACCGCCAAACGCGTCATCACGAAAGCCAACGTGCCACCCGTGTTGGCCTTGATGACTATGGAAGGTCTCTACACTGCCTCCGGCGACTGGGCCTACACCGTGGGACTGCCGGCCAAGAGCGGTGTCGGAGGCGGCCTCGTGGCGGTATCGCCAGGCAAACTGGCAATCGCCGCCTATTCACCGCCGCTGGACCAGGCCGGCAACAGCGTGCGCGCTCAGGCCGCGATCACCCAGATCGCGCACACTCTCCAGCTCGGGCTGTTCAATACATAACGTCGGCCCGGTCACCGAGTCTCGAGCTGACTGAGCTGGGGAGCAGGCAGGCGAACTAACAACCAGGTGATCTCGCCTCTGCTGCCGCGCCTATTGTGGCCGGGGTGGCTGAAACGTCTGTCGCCGACTTGCGTAACCGGCTTGACGGTCTGACCTATCGGGACGCCGCGCGCTTCGGCCGACGGTTGAAGAATCTCCGCGGAGCGAAGCCGGAGAAGCTCCGGCAATTGGCCGACCAGATTGCCACAGCCGAAATCCTTATCGCGACGAGGCAAGCCGCCGTCCCCAGGGTGACATATCCAGAGCTGCCGATCAGCGGCCGGCGTCAAGAGATCGCCGAGGCGATCCGGTCGCATCAGGTCGTCGTGGTGGCCGGCGAGACTGGGTCGGGCAAGACGACTCAGTTACCGAAAATCTGCCTCGAAATGGGCCGCGGTGTGCGCGCCATGATCGGCCACACGCAGCCCCGGCGGCTTGCCGCCCGCACGATCGCCCAACGTATCGCTGACGAATTGGGCACTCCGCTCGGCGATGCCGTGGGCTATTCGGTGCGATTCAACGATCACGTCAGCGAGCGCACCTTGGTCAAATTGATGACCGATGGCATTCTGCTGGCCGAGATCCAGCGCGATCGCCGGCTGATGCGCTACGACACCCTCATCATCGATGAAGCCCATGAACGCAGCCTGAACGTCGACTTCTTGCTCGGATACCTCCATGAGCTGCTGCCCCGCCGCCCGGAGCTCAAAGTGATCATCACGTCGGCAACCATTGAGCCGCAACGCTTCGCGGCACACTTCAGTGGCGCACCGATCATCGAGGTGTCCGGTCGGGCCCATCCAGTCGAGATCCGGTATCGCCCGCTCGAAGTCGCGGTGTCCGCAGCCGCTCACGACGATCCAGACGACCCGGACGACGAGGTAGTGCGCACCGAGATCCGCGACGAAATCGAGGCGATCGTCGACGCCGTCCATGAATTGGAGGCCGAGCCGCCGGGTGACGTGCTGGTGTTTCTGTCTGGTGAACGCGAAATCCGTGATACCGCAGATGCTTTGAGCGACCTCAAGAATACCGAGGTATTGCCGCTGTACGCCCGTCTGCCGACGGCGGAACAACACAAGGTGTTCGCTGCGCATAGCGGGCGCCGTGTCGTGCTGGCGACCAATGTCGCCGAGACATCTCTGACAGTCCCCGGCATCCGGTACGTCGTCGACCCCGGCAATGCCCGCATCTCGCGTTACAGCCGCCGCTTGAAAGTTCAACGCCTGCCGATAGAGCCGATCTCTCAGGCCTCGGCTGCGCAGCGGGCCGGCCGGTGCGGTCGCGTTGCGCCCGGTGTGTGCATTCGGCTGTACGCCGAAGATGACTACGCGGGTCGTCCGCGCTTCACTGATCCCGAGATCCTGCGGACGAATCTTGCCGCGGTGCTGCTGCAGATGGCAGCGCTGGAATTGGGCGACGTGGAGAAGTTTCCGTTCCTGGACCCCCCGGACCGGCGCAGTGTCCGCGATGGCGTGCAACTGCTGCAGGAACTCGGGGCGTTCGACCAGCACGGCGAGATCACCGACCTCGGTCGGCGCCTGGCACGTCTGCCCGTCGACCCAAGGCTGGGGCGGATGATCCTGGCTGCCGAATCCGAGGCGTGCGTGCGCGAGGTCCTGGTGGTGGCTGCGGCGCTGACCATCCCCGATCCCCGCGAGCGGCCTGCCGAACGCGAAGAGGCGGCACGCCAGAGCCACGCACGATTCACCGACGAGCACTCAGACTTCATGTCCTACCTGAACCTTTGGCGCTATCTGCGTGAGCAACGGAATACATTGTCTAGCAACGCGTTCCGGCGGATGTGCCGGAACGAATTCTTGCATTATCTGCGTATCCGCGAGTGGCAGGACCTAGTCGGGCAGCTGCGCGGCATCGCTCGCGAGCTCGGAATCACCGAATCCGACGAGCCTGCCACCGAGGACCGCGTGCATGCGGCGCTCTTGGCCGGATTGCTGTCACACATCGGAATGCGTCGTGAAGGCGCGAACGAGTATCTAGGAGCACGCAATTCGCACTTCCTGATCGCCCCCGGCTCGGCTCTGTCCAAGCGGCCACCGCGGTGGGCGATGGTGGCGGAGCTGGTCGAGACCAGCCGCCTGTACGGCCGCACTGCAGCTCGCGTCCAGCCGGAGGTTGTGGAGCGAGTGGCGGGAGACCGTGTTCAACGCACCTACAGCGAACCGCACTGGGATAGCAAACGCGG
>CBAAAS010000001.1:0-12816 GCA_964658855.1 uncultured Mycobacterium sp. | reverse complement strand
GACGACGGCGTCACGGTCCACGTCCCGATTGATGTGCTCGCCCGGCTGGGCGGCGACGAGTTCGCCTGGCAGGTACCGGCGCTGCGCGAGGAACTGGTGACCGCGCTCATCCGCTCACTGCCCAAAGACTTGCGCCGCAACTTCGTTCCAGCTCCGGACACCGCTCGCGCGGTACTCGCGGGGATCGACGCTGAGAGCGACGAGCCGCTGCTGAGAGCCCTGCAGCGTCAATTGCGGAGCCGCACAGGAATTTTGGTGCCCACCGACGCTTTTGACCTGGACAAGTTGCCGCCACATCTGCGGGTTACCTTCGCCGTGGAGTCGCCCGAAGGCGCCGAAATCGGGCGGGGCAAGGATTTACCGGCGCTGCAACAGCGACTAGCAGCGCCTGCCATTCGAGCGGTGGCCGACACAGTTGCCGCCGAGATTGAACGCACCGGTTTACGGAGCTGGCCGGAAGGCCTCGAGCAGTTACCTGCGAGCATTGCACGCACTGTCGACGGACGCGAGGTGCGCGGATATCCCGCTTTCGTCGACGCAGGCAAGACCGTCGAACTGCGCGTATTTGCGACGCCGGGTCAACAGCAGGAAGCGCTGGGCCCCGGCATCGGTCGATTGTTGCGACTGACTATCCCGTCGCCAGTGAAAGCGATTGAGCGACAAATTGATCCACGTCTTCGTCTCGTTCTGGCCGTCAACCCGGACGGTTCGCTCGCCGAGCTGCTGGATGACTGCGCCGACGCCGCGGTCGCCGCGGCGGTCACCGCACCGGTGTGGGCGCGCGACGATTTCATCGCATTGCGCGACAGGGTCGCGAAGTCGCTCGTAGCGACGACCCTCGATGTTGTAAATCGCGTGGAGAAGGTGCTGGCTGCGGCGCAGGAGGTGCATTTGTTGCTGCCGGCTCAACCCAGCTCCGCGCAAGCCGAGGCGATCGCCGACGTCCGCGCGCAGCTGGATCGCCTACTGCCGTCCCGCTTTGTCACCCGCACTGGTGCTGCGCACCTACCCGACCTCGCCCGCTATCTGACCGCGATGCAGCGGCGCCTGGACCAGTTGCCACGGGCGATCAACACCGATCGCGAGCGAATGGCACGAGTGCATGCGGTCCAGAGTGCCTACCAGAACTTCGTCGGGGAGTTAACATCCGCGCGCAGGGCGGCGGCCGACGTCGCCGATATCGCCCGCCAAATCGATGAGTTGCGGGTCAGCCTGTGGGCACAGCAACTCGGCACACCACGTCCGGTCAGCGAGCAGCGAATATATCGCGCGATTCAGGCTGCGGGGGAGAGTGTTTGACGCTTCACCGTCACGGATGCAGCTGCCACTGGCCGCAGTCCTGGGCCAAGGCGTCGCTGACGTCGACCTCGAGGCCGCCGACCACCGGGCCTGGAGTCGATGCGGTGCTGACAATGCGCTGGTAGAGAACTGCGGCGGGGTCGACCTGGCCGTGTGACCAGGACCGGGTCTGCCAGGCCCACCGCTTGCCGGCCGTGCGCGAATTCCCGATCACGCCGTCGCCCGCGGCCCACTGGCACGCGTTGATGCCCCCGTAGATGCCGGTTCGCTGCACCCCGAGCACTGAGTTGATTCCGCGAAACCACTGCAGCGCAACGTTGTTCCAGGTGTCGCGGTTGATGTCGTCGTCGACGGTGAAAAAGACCGGTGCGCTTTGGCCGCCACCTGCGGCGGTATGCAGCTGCCAGGCGGTGTGGGCGTCGGAGACGCCACCGGCGAACCCGCGCGTGAAATCCGACGGTACGGATCCGCCTGGCTTGCCGTATTGGTAATTGCTGACGATCGCCAACCCGGCGGCGGCCAGTGACTCGGCGTAGGGCCGGGTGATCGGCTTGGCGCCAAAGGACGAGCCGGGACGCGACAGCGAGACGTAGTTGACCACCCCGGAATGGCCCGCGGCTTTGATGTCCTGGGCCGGAATCTGGCGCATGGCGAAGTCGATCAGCGTGGGGGCAGCCGCCGCTGCGGGGGGAGCGGCACTAACTGCTGCCGCACCCAGCCCAGCCAGCGCCGACGCGGCGGCGGCGTACCGCAGTGCGTCACGCCGGGTAACCGGACGCGATCGTGGGAGGTCGAGACGCTCCGACCAGTCCTGCATCGCGTGATGTTAACAATGTGGCTGCTGTTAACGCTGTAGCCTCGCGGGACGAATGCCGCCCGGTTTTGGTGGGCAGCCGGCAGAGCGCTAGAGAGCCTGTTCGCTCTTACTTCGGTGGCATCCGGATACCGCCGTCCACCCGGACCACTTCGGCGTTCATGTACGAGTTGGTGAGCAGCTCGACCACCATCGACGCCAGTTCCTCGGGCTTGCCCAGGCGGCGCGGGTACAGCACGGACTCGCCGAGCTTGGCCTTGAATGCCTCGGAGGCCTCGCCCTCGCCGTAGATAGGGGTGTCGATCAGCCCGGGGGCAACGGTGTTGACGCGGATTCCGACGGCTGACAGGTCGCGAGCCACCGGCAGGGTCAGACCCACGACGCCACCCTTGGATGACGAGTAGGCCGCCTGGCCGATCTGACCGTCGAAGGCCGCGACGCTAGTCATGTTGACGATCGCGCCGCGCTCACCGGTCTCGGTGAGTTCGTTTTTGCCCATCTGGGTGGCCGCGATGCGAATGCAGTCGAAGGTGCCGACGAGATTGATCTCGAGAACCTTCTTGTAGGCGCCGAGGTCGTGCGCGGACGAGAACTCGCCGTCCTTGCCGATGGTCCGCTGGGCCCAGCCGATGCCGGCGGAGTTGACCAGTGCTCGCAGCGGACCGAGGTCCGCGGCAGTCTTGACCGCGTCGATGATCTGGTCGGTCTTGGTGACGTCGACGGTGACGAAGACGCCGCCGATTTCGTCGGCGAGGGCTTCTCCCTTGTCGGCCTGAAGATCGGCTACGACGACCCGGGCACCCTTTGCGGCCAACTGACGGGCAGTTGCTGCGCCGATCCCTGACGCGCCGCCGGTGACGACTGCACTAGCTCCATTTATATCCACGTCGATAGATTATGCAATGGTTGCGCAGGCCCGTCATCGGGGCCACTGCGAAGTTGATGCCGGTCAGTCGACGCTGCTGGCCAGCGCGGAAAGCGTTTCCGCTGCAGTGTATTTCGGCTTCCAGTCCAGCTGCTCTTTGGCTTTGCTGATATCCATCACCACGGAAGTCCGACCCGCGTGCAGCCATTCCAGCGCCGAAGGTACGAAAGGGAGCAATGAAATCACTTTCGAAGTCGCCACCGCCGCTGCACGAGGAACTTTGATCGGCCGTGCGCCGAACGCGTCGGCGATGTCCGACATCGACAGCACGCCGTCGCCGGCGATGTTGTAGGCGCCCGCGGGGGCTGACGTCGTCGTCGCGGCCAACGCGACGGCGCCCGCTACGTCGTCGTGGTGAACGAGCTGCAACGGCGTGCCCGGATCTGGAAACAGCGGTTTAGGCAGCGGCAGCGCTTGTGTCAATCGGCGGACAGAATCGGGCAGCTGATTCCACGGCATGGCATCGGCCAGCAGCGGTGCCTTGGGTCCGGCGACGATACATGGCCGCAGCACAAAGACTTCCAGCGATGTGTCCGTTGTGATTTCGCTCAATGCGGCCTCACACGCCGCTTTCTGCTCGGAGTAATAGTGCTCGGGCGAGCCTTTCGGCGAAGTGTCCTCGGTGATGGGGGTCGGGTTGTCAGCGTGGTAGCCGTAAGCGGCCACCGATGAGGTGTACACGAGTCGGCTCGGCCGCTTTGCGGCAACGGTTGCTTCGAATACGTTGCGCGTGCCGGCCAGATTTACTCGCGCACTTTCTTCCCGTGAGCCCATGATGATGAAGGCCAGATGCACGACGACGTCGACGTCGGCGACCAGTGCGTCGACGGCCTCGCGGTCGAGGATGTCGCCTTGCCGGTACTCCACTTTCGACCAACCCCGATCGGCCGGGTCGAAGGGTCGCCGCGCCATGCCGAGGATTCGCTCGACCTCGGGAAGGCTCTCGAGTGCTTCGATGGTCGAGATACCGATCTCACCGGTGGGCCCGGTGATGGCGATGCGCAGTGACATGGCATGCGCCTTCCCTGTCCAGGCTCCGACAAAACGTTTCGGGCCGGGCCGCAGAGGATTGTCGACAGCCATGAGCGGGTAGCCAACGCTGCCGGGCCACCTCGCCGCGGTTGGGAATCAGAGAGGCAATGATGTCTGCGCATGAACACGGAAGCGAAGACGGTGACGATCCGCGCGGCGCGGGCGAACAATCGGATCGCGCGGCTGAAGCGTCCGACGACGTCGGAAGCTACAGCCCCGAGCAGTACCCCGAGGATCCCGAGGCGGCCACACCCCCGCTGGACAGCGGGCGCGCGTCGGAGCCGCCCAAGAGCGATTAGATGTTGTCGGTGCGTACGCCGCGCAGTTAATCCGGCGGCTCGTCTTCCATGACGCGGGGAGTTATGTCTTCACGGTCGCTGGGCTTGCCGGGAACGCCTTCCGCTTCGCGTTCGTCGGCGACGT
The DNA here is from genome assembly GCA_964658855.1 of uncultured Mycobacterium sp. Lineage (GTDB taxonomy): Bacteria > Actinomycetota > Actinomycetes > Mycobacteriales > Mycobacteriaceae > Mycobacterium. The sequence goes on along the minus strand of CBAAAS010000001.1, from coordinate 8,323 downwards.
TCGCATCGAGCTCATCGACGATGTCCTCGAGCTCGTTCGATCTGCCCAGCGGGTCTTCTTTTTCGGGTTCGGTCATATCGCTTCCATGGGCTTTGGCGGAGCTGGTCGGCGGCCACGTTGACGCCAGGCTACGGCTACGTCATACCCGGCAGCGCGAGCCGGTAACCCATCATCTGAATGACGTTGCCGTGCTTAGTGTTTCGTAAAGCAATACACTTTTCCAATGAAGTACCGAGGCTCAGGAGCTAGTAATGCTTTTGGATGGAATCAACCACCTCGCCGTCATTTCAAAGGACATCGACAAACTTCGTACCTTCTACTCGGAGGTCTTCGAGGCCGAGGTGGGACCCACTGAGCCGCACGGCGACAAAGGGGACGAGACCATGACCACGATTCGCATCGGCCCCCGCACGGAGCTCAACGTATTCACCATCAGCGGTAACCCCGAGCCTGACCGTCAGACGCCCATGTGGGGGCGCGGCCGACTCGATCACTTCGGCCTCCAGGCCGCTTCCGCAAGCAATTTCGACACCATCCGTGAACGGTTGATGAAGTGCGGTGCCAGCGACGGCAACGTCAACGACTTCGGCTCCGTGCGCAGCCTGTTCTTCCGCGACCCGGACGGGCTCGAAGGAGAAGTGCTCGTCGCACACCCCGATAGCGGGACCTGAGAAGTAACGGCGAGGGGAGCCAAACATGTTGGATGGAATCGCAGGCCTGGTTCGAGGCGTGGCCGGCGCGGTCGGCGCGATCGCTGGTGTGCGCCACGGCACCGAGGAACCGACATACACCGCCGAGCAGCTGACCTCGCGGGTGGAGATCCGCCATTACGGCCCTCGGGTTGCCGCAGAAACGATAGTCACCGCAGACGAAGTCGCGGCACGCAGTGACGGATTCCGCCGGCTGGCGGGCTATATCTTCGGTGGCAATCAAGTCCAAGAGAAGATCGCCATGACTGCACCGGTTGCGCAGCAGGACGGCGCAGCCCGCGGCGAAGTGATTCCGATGACTGCGCCCGTGTCCGCGAGCGCCAGCGGTAAGGGCGAATGGTTAATCCGCTTTTTCATGCCGGCTGGCAAGCCAATTGAGTCGCTGCCGCAACCCAACGATCAGGCGGTGCGGCTCGTCACCGTCCCGGCGGAGACCGTGGCGGTGCGCCGATTCTCCGGTAGCACCGGCTCAGGGGCGGTCGCGCGCGAAACCGCCCAGTTGCGGCGGACCTTGAAGGAGACGGGATTCGAGCCTATCGATGTGCCCTTTTCGTGGTTCTACGATCCGCCGTGGACTCTCCCGGTGTTGCGGCGCAACGAAATTGCTATACCGGTGGAGCCGCATTCATGACGGCCCCGGTCACGTAGCCTGGTCCCGTTTCTCGCGGAGCCGCTTCTCTTCGCTGCGCGCCTCCGCACCGCTCTGTCCAACATCGAAGGGCGTGTCGGGGAACGTGCGTCCAACATATGTGCCGACCTGGCCGTCGGTGCCCTCGCGCGAGTTGGCGACATGGGGGTCTGACGTCACGTCGGCCTCTCGGGTGTCGTGAGATGCCTTCCTGTCCTTCACTTTTTCGACCAGTTGACCGGCCTTGCGCTTGGCTTGGTCGAGGAATGTCATGACATCTCCGTTCGGCGGCCCGAGCGGGCCAAAGTCGTTGATGTGGTTTACCCGTGTTGCGTACCGGCGACACGTCACGTGCTCTACGTCTCCGTTGTACTTCCGGCGGGCTCAGCATCTGCCTCCATCAGGTATATGGCCTGCGCTTAACCGGTTTCCCCGCGGGACCGCCGGGGTATCACCTGACGAGTGACTTCCCTGTGGCTAACTGACCGAGTCGAACAGCCATGGGCTGCTAATGAGATTGACGACGGTGCCCGGCATGCCGAAGTGATCGTCGCGGGCGCTGGAATCACCGGGTTGATGACCGCGGTTCTACTGGCTCGCGCCGGCAAGGACGTGTTGGTGCTGGAAGCCCGCACGGTCGGTGCCTGCGCCACCGGAAATACTACCGCCAAGGTCAGTTTGCTTCAGGGCAGCCACCTTTCGAAGATCCTGTCCAAGCACGGCGAGAGCGTTTCTCGCGCATACCTGGACGGCAATCGCGAAGGTCAAAGCTGGCTGTTGAATTACTGCGCTTCACACGAGGTAGCAGTGCAACGCGAAGATGCCTACACCTATGCACAGTCCGGTGACGGCGTAGCTACCGCCCGAGCTGAGTACGAGGCATGCCGAGAAGTGGGGTTACCCGTCACATGGGAAGACGACGCCGAAGTCCCGTTTCCCTATCACGGCGGTGTGCGCTTGGCCGAACAGGCGCAGTTCGATCCGATTTCGTTCTTGGACGCTCTGGCCGTTGAGCTACTTCGCCACGGCGGGCGATTGGTCGAGCACACCCGCGTGCGCTCGGTGTCCGGCCGCGGAAAGAAATTGCGCGTACGCGTCAACGACGCCGCACAGCGAGAGACGGAATTTACTGCCGCACAATTGATACTGGCCACGGGGATTCCGATTCTTGATCGCGGTGGTTACTTTGCGCGAGTCAAGCCAAGCCGGTCCTATTGCTTCGCCTTCAAAGTCCCCGGCGACGTCACCCGGCCGATGATGATTTCCACCGACTCGCCCACGCGCTCAGTGCGCTATGCACCCGTTGCCGACGGAGCGCGACTGATCGTCGGCGGTGCGGGCCACACGGTAGGCCGGGAGAAGAACCCGTCGAGCGCGCTCGAGGAGCTATCCGCTTGGACCCGCAAGCACTACCCCGGCGCGGAGCAGACACATTTCTGGTCCGCGCAGGACTACTCGCCCATCGATGAGCTGCCCTACGTCGGACCTATCCTGCCCGGCAGTGAAAGCATCTTGATTGCAACGGGTTTCAATAAATGGGGGATGACGAACGGCCCCGCCGCAGCACTGGCGCTGTCGAGCCGCGTGCTGGGCGGGCGAATGGATTGGTCGAGTGCGTTCGCCAGCTGGAGTACTCATGAACTTTCCGGCCTGCGAACAGCGATGCAATCGAATCTCGAGGTCGGATTCAATCTGACCAGGGGCTGGATCACCCCCTCGGTTCGCACCGGCCGTCGCAGCCCCACTGGGGATGAGGGAGGCGTAGTCAGCGGGCCCCCTTGGCATCTCGAAGCCAGATGCCGGGTCGCCGGTGTCGAGCATCGTGTCTCCCCGGTATGCCCGCACCTAGGCGGAATTGTGAACTGGAACGACGCTGACAACGCCTGGGAATGCCCGCTGCACGGATCGCGCTTCGCTCCGGATGGCACGCTGCTCGAGGGGCCGGCAACTGGCGATTTAACCGCCTCGCGCTGACTAGCGAATCCTGTACCGCCCAGCGAGAGCAAGCTGGGAACGAGTCGTGTCTAGTCGAAATGGGCTGCTGTCCAGACTATTCGATGCAGAGCTGAGCTGCTGCCCGGTTGCTGCCAGCAGCTTCACGCAAGCATCCTTGAACTTCTCGACGCCCACGCTCTCGAGCGGAGTGCACCGCCACGTTTAGCACTCAACAGCGGGGGTACGCACCACCTGCGGTTCGAAAGTTCGTTACCCCGGAATCGCGTTCACGGACGAACCGCAGCCCCTGGTTCGACACCGACTCCGACTCTCTAAGTCAACTTCTTCAATGTCGCCTGGGAGGCGCAAAATGTTCGTGCATAACAAAAGTCTTCAGTTCGAAGTCCGCGTCAGCCAACCCGATCCGCGCTTTGCATCTCTGATGTTGGAGCAGTTCGGCGGCGCCAACGGCGAACTCACCGCTGCATTGCAGTACTTCACCCAAGCGTTTGTGCTCCGGGAGAAAAACCCCAAGATGTACGACCTCTTCATGGACATCGCCACCGAGGAACTCAGCCACCTCGAGATGGTTGGCTCGATGATCACCATGTTGTTGGATGGGCTCAACGACGATCTCAAAATGGCCAACCAGAAATGCGACTGGATGCCAGCGGTGGCCTCACCGGACGGTCGCGAACAAGCCATCCACCAGGTTGCCGTCAGCCCCCTGTTTTTGACGCTCAGCGGTGGCGGGCCCGACATCAAGGATTCGGCCGGCAACCCGTGGACAAGTACCTTCATCAGCTCCAACGGGGACCCGGCGGTAGACCTGCGAAGCAACCTCGCTGCGGAGTCGCGGGCGAAAGTCGTTTACGAGTACCTCAAGCAGTTCACCGACGATCCGGGTGTGCAAGATTCGTTGACGTTCTTGATGACTCGTGAGGTGGCCCACTACCAGCAGTTCACCGCTGCGCTCAACGAGCTCCCGGTGAACTTCCCTCCGGGCAAGCTGCCGGGTGATCCCCGCTTCCAGAACGTTGCATTCAACATGTCCAACGGCGAAGGATCAGTGCGCGGACCCTGGAACGAGGGTCAAGGCCCGTGGCCCGAGGGCATCGAATGGGACTACGTGGAGAAGCCCGAAGAGCAATGGTTGGGAACAGCAATCCGCCAGAATGTTGGCGCGGAGCAGAATCCTACGGGTTCGCCAGATGTCGCGGGCGACAAGGTGTTTACTCACGAACAGCACACTCCCACCTCCTAACTGAAAAGACAGATTGGCCGGCATCGAGAAATTCGACGCCGGCCAATCTGCATTTTGGTCAGTGGATCTGGGGGTCCGGCGGGTTGTCGGCCACGCGCCCCGTGAAGGCGTCGCGCACATGATCAATGGTCGCAGCGATCATCCCCGTTGTCTTGAGTACCGTCGGGTTAGGCGGAGTGCCAGGATGCGGGCGGGTAGGCGCGATCTTTTTGGCCCGCTCGAGTCGTTCCCCAAGCCTGTCCAACTCCGCACGACTCGCCGCCGCTTCGAATCGTGGGAAGACGACGTCTTGCTCGTAGGCGATATGCTCGCGGCCAAGTTTCACGAATTCCTGTAGCGCCTCGTGGAATTCCGGCTCACCCGGCTGTCCATCCTCGAGACGTTGCAGAACCAGCTTGCCGCCCTGTTCCTGCGCGATTGCTTCGTCGGCGAGGGCATCTCCGTCTTCGAGCGCTGCGCGGACGGCAGGCCAAAAGAACTGTTCCTCGATCGCTTCATGTTGCGACTCGGCGATGACAAGGTTGGTCACCATCGTGCTTAAGCCGCTGAGTTGGGCACCCGAACCCGAAGGGGCGTCTTCGAGCACCTCGAGCATGCCCAAGACACTCTTGTGGTCTTGACGCAGAAAAGTCAACGCGTCCATAGTCTTTCCTCTCGTAGTAGCCCGGACAGCCCCCGCCGGGCGATATGCGGCGGGGGCTGTGCAGAACCATGTCGGGTGTTAGACGCGCCCGCGGGTTGCCGCAGGTCCGTCGACGACGGCGTCAGTCGTGTTGCGACGCTTCAATCCAGCCAGACCAAAGAGTCCAAGCAAGCCGAACATGCCCCACTTGCCGGTGTCGTCACCATGTTGGCCGTTGTCGCCGTTAGTGTTGTCCGCCAACGTAGTTGATGTCGGCGATGACGCTGGCGCACCGTTGATGGCAGCACCGGCAACGCCCGCACCGCCGAACAGCAGTGCTCCGGTTGCTGAAATTACGGCAATAGTCTTACGCATGATTACTCCTAGTTTTTTGGCGCAGCGCCAGATAGAGGTTCAAGAAATGGGATTCGCGAACCAGTCTGTTCTAGTCTCAGCGAAGCAACGCCAAGAAAAGCTCAGCGTGCGCAGTTGTAGTACCCGATGCGAAGCCGCTGAAACTTTTCACTCAGCGTTTAGGTAGACCAACTGAAATAGGTGTCTACGCACGCTCGCCGCGAGTCTCGATGACTCGCTGAGCAACATCGGCAAGCTTGGTCTGAGTCTCCTGAGATATACGCCGCAACATTTCGAATGCGCGTACATCGTCGACGCCGTAAGACTGCATGATGATGCCTTTGGCTTGACCTATACGGTCTCTAGTCAAGAGCGCGGCTTGCATCTGCTCGCCTTGGCGTTGGGCCAAAATCGCGGTGGCTGCGTGCGCGGCGAGGATAGCGCCGGTGGTTTCCGCGTCGGTGTCCCAGACATCGGCCTGGTGACCAAACAGGTTCAGTGCGCCCGCGGTGCGCTCAGCCGTGTACAGCTTGAACGACAGACCGCTGAGCACTCCGAGCTCGACAGCGGCCGGCGCATACTTCGGCCAGCGTGGCTCACTCCGAAGATCATCGCTGCGGACAATCGTGTGCTGAAGAGCGGCCTCGGCACAGGGTCCTTCACCAAAGTCGTGCTGCAGCTCATCGAGCTTTGCGACCACACTGTCGGTGTCTGCGAGGGACTCGAAGTCGCCGCGCTTCTTCACCAGTAGCACTCCCGCGAGGTCGGCTCCTGGTATCAGCTCCACTGCTGCGGCGGTCACACCGTCGAGAATCTGGGCCAGCGTGCTAGGCGCCGCATTTCTTCGTGCCAGCTCAGCCATGCGCGCCGCGAGCTCATGTTTGAGGCTCGAGTCCGAAGAGTTCATGTGAATCGATTGTGCCTGATGCGTCAAACGTTGGATCAACCACATGAGAACTGGTGCAATAAGAACCGCGCCGGTGACGTGCGCGGTTGCCTGGAGCCCGCTACGGCCGACTCCGCGTCGCCAAGCAGGTCACGGATCCGTCACGATTTCCATCACGGATTCTTAAGAGACACGGCGCTTTTATAAGAATTGGGCATAGTCGAGCAATAATTTCTGTCGCGCGTTTCACAAAATAGCCCCGCGGCCGGCAGCGGGCGCCCGCCTAAGCCTCAGGGTCTTGGCCTCTCGACGAATCTCGCCGTGCTCGCCTGAGTACGTTGGATTGCAGGGACGAGCAGTGTTTCCCCGCTATCAGTTCAGATCAATTCGAAGGACAACACTGATGATGAAAATCAGTCGTACCGTCGCGCGCGTGCAGACCGCAGGTATCAGCGCGGGCTTCATCGCTGGAATCGTTGCCATGGCAATCTCGGCAGCGCCATCGGCATTAGCAGCACCCGACTGCAGTCCCGCAGCAGTTAACACCACCGTTTCGTCGGCGACCGGCGCGGCCCAGCAGTATCTGGCTGCACATCCGGACGCCAACCAGGTCGTCATGGCCGCCTACGGCCAACCCCGCCCACAGGCGGCATCCGACCTTCGCGACTATTTCACTGCGCACCCCAACGAGTACTACGACCTGCGTGGCGTACTGGCTCCGATCGGTGATACCGAACGGCAGTGCAATGTGACTGCGCTGCCGTCGAATCTGGAATCGGCTTACCAGGAATTCATGGCTGGCTGAAGATGTCCGGTACGACCCGCCCCGATGATGGCGCGGGTCGTACCGGTATCCAGATACGGCTTAGCTACCCGACGCGTCGGGCACATTTTGCTCGGCAATCATCGCCAACCGCCAGGTGCACTCTCGGTTGCGCGGCGCTACCCCTAGTAACTGCACACCGTCTGGCACCCACCGCAGCGGAATGCTGGTGGCCACCTCGCTCATCTCGACACGGCACCCAGGTCCCGGAATATCACTCAGCCGCAACGTGATTCGCGCCGTCGCAGCCGGCCGCACCTTCGCCAACAGAACAAGCTCTTCACCCGGTACCCAGCTCTCCACGACGGTTTCGTCGTCGATTACCGCCGGCCACGTTCCGATGGAATGCAGAATTCGAGTGCCGGGTGCTGGCCAAGTCGAATCCACTGAGCGGATCCGACTGTTGCCTACTACCCAACCCGAATACGTCCAACCGTTGGCAAGCACGTCCCAGACCCGCTGGCGGGTGGCCGCTATGTCACGAGTAACGGTCATGGTTACGACCTCCAGTCGAAGAAATTGATGCCTGTTGCCCCAACTCGGCCAGGTCTCTCTCGGCATGACTTTGGCGAATGTAGACGGTGAGGTCCGCGACCCTCTGCGCGTGGCCGCTGTCCTGGCAGAGTGGGCCGGGTCCCAGTGCGCGACCAGTGCGCGTGATGGCCTCGTCAGCTGCCCGCTCCACGACCGCCCGAACTCGGCGAGCCAACAACTGAGCGGATCCATTGCGGTCCAACGGATCTTGGTCGATCTGCGCCGCCGCCACCTCAAGCATCGCACTCCCGGCTGCCAGTGCAGCGTCGACGGCGCCGAGGTGGGCCAGCGCGTGTGGATCGGCCGCGTTGTCTGCGGCACGGCGGTAGAGGGGCTCGGCCACTCGTCGCGCGGCTCCGAGCCAGCAGGCGGCTACTCCGATCGCCCCGTACCAGAAGCCGGGCCGCTCCAAATAGTCGCCCGGATCGCCGACGGCTACCGCGGGCGCATCAGCGAATCGCACTGCGCGGGTGTCACTGTCGGCCATCCCGATGTTGGACCATGTGCTGGGCAGCGGCGTGACTGCGGAATCATCGATCGCGACAGCGAACAGACCGCGTCGGGTCT